>NZ_JAUBUJ010000004.1:0-162733 GCF_036705405.1 Microcoleus sp. B13-B6 | reverse complement strand
GAGGCTCTTTCTGCCCATTCTTGTGACTACTTTCCTATGCCTGACCTCATTCCCGAATTTCAGACCTGAATCCTTACGATTCAATAACACCCTGATGGCAGGGATATCTCGTTATTGTAATAAAAACTCGGTCATTTTATAAAAAGCTTTCCAATCATGTGAGAGCTATCTGGTATTTTATCCATCATTACAATGTTTCTTTACGCCTAAAACTGTTTAGGGTTTTTCCTGGATCAGTAAAATAATCTTAAAATTTAAGCTTTGTAACGGAACTTTCCTGGGCATCTTCAGCTAATTCACTCCGAACAAATGTCGAGTTTAGCACAGTTAGTCGCTGGAGTCGCTCACGAAATCAACAACCCTGTCAGTTTAATTTATGGTAAAATAGTTCAGGTTAATTAATATGTCTGAGAGTTATTCAACCTGAGTGAAATTTACCAAAAATACTGTCGGGCATTCCCATCATAAATCACCTAAGATGTAAAATATATTGCTCTGCATCATATCAAAAAAGCATAAAAAACGTAAATATTGTTGAGCAGATTGCAGATATACAAGCGTTTATCTAGTTTCAATAAATTATATTATTTATGTAGGGGCTAATTTCAGACAGCCCCTACATCATTTTTGGTTCGGCTAGCTTATTTTTGCAGCGGATTGAGTTTCGTAACGGAACTTTCCTTGGCATCTTCAGCGCTATCTTTGAGGAAACCAGAAGCATCCTTAAATGCGGCGCCTACTCTCTCTAAAATATTGGCATCGGGATCGCTGCGATCGAATACGGGTTGAGCCTTAGCCGGCTGTCCGTCTGGCGTATCTAACAGAGTTTTATCTCCGCCGAGTTCGAGGTCAAACTTGTCAGTTTCCATCGGTGCAGAACCCGGATAAAGCAGCTTTGAGGAATTAGATTCAGCGGTAGTCGAGGCCAGGAGACGATCGCCTAAGATCGACAAATCAGCCCGATTCTTTTCTGCTTTAGCAGGCGATTGATTGACTTTAGGGTCAGTAGACATTTGATAATTCGTATATCCATCACCACCGGCCTTGTGAGGGTTATTCATTCCTCCCATTTGGACGGGAGGATTCTCAGGCCGAGCACCTCGAGTATCGCCGGCATTGCAAGCGGTGCTGGTAAACAGCAGCACACCTGCCATAAATACAGTCAAAATTTGACCGATACGCAGTCTTTTAAAAAAAGCAGTTACAGTGTTCACAAAAATTTTCCATTTTTTTACTACTACTTATCAAGAGTAAAAATAAACTCCCCACACCTGCCTCTAACGGCGGTGATATTTTGCCACTAATTGCTATCTATTTTTTTCTAACTTTAGAGGGATTTAAAAATGGCGATCGCCTTCGAGAGATTATTTTTGGTAGGACTTACGCGCAGGTATCTAGAAACCCAGCTTTTTTACCGGGTTTCTAGAGTAAGTTTGGTTGAGACACTCGTACCCGACCGACAAGAAAAGGGCCCAGGTAGTTTCAAAGCGTAGTCTTCGGGTGCGTGCGTTCCAAGAATTGCTTGATGACAAAAGCTTTTCTGTTTTTGACCACGCCCAAAAACGGATACTTGCGAACGAATGCTGTCGTGGAGTTAGAAAAATTTTAGACTCTTGTTCAACATCCCAGATTCATCTGTGGAGTAAACATAACATCTAAAATCTCCAATCCACTGACGCACCCTACCAGCTACTAACCTCAGAACCCTACTGCTACTCTGGGAATTTTTCGACTTTCGCTTCAGCTTGCAAAGTCAGCACACCAGCTTCCACATTTAGCTGCTGAATTCGCAGGGACATTCCCTCAATTTCAAAATTTCGCAAGTTTAAAACCTCACCAGCTTTGTCCGCCAAAGCTGCTGTTAACTCCGGCGAAAATTCCTTGTTTTCGGGATACTCGACATCCTGAAGAGAAATTGCCCAACCGCCCGCTGCGATCTGAGGTTTTGATGTAAAATAAATTTTTTCAGTAGAGGCAGTTTCCTGCACCAATACCTCAGCATTTAAAGCGATTTTTCCAGCTAGCAATTGGCACTCAATAGTTTTAACGTCTATTGTCTGCTGTTGTCCCTCAACAGTAACTTTTAAGTTTTTCAGTTTCCTGCTGATGTATTCGGAATTAAAAGCGCGGTTGATATCGCTTTCTGTTAAAACTGCGCGCGCCGCACCGAAGGCAGGCCCGTTCAGTTCAATTTTGCCAAACATAGCGGTCAGGGGATTGACAGCAATATCCTTTATGTGAATTTGCAAATCTTCCACGCGCAAATCTTGTTGCATTACCAACCCTGTGCCCTCAACCGCAACGGCCTCTACTGAACCCTGGGCTAGCTGGATCGGATCGGTGTTAACTGTGACAGACAAAGTTTCGGATTCGTCTAATTTGCTCGCAATAGCAATCTCGGCCACTTTGTCGATCGCCTGTTCCCCTAAACTTCTATTTTGTTGAAGCACGCTCAGAATTCCTAATATTGTTTTCAAAATAGTAGTTAATACCTAAGTCATTTACCGTCTTCCTCTCGGCTGGTTTCTCGTCTGAAAAAAACTCAGCCAAAGACAGAGGGTTTCCAGAAAATTGCTAAAATTAATCAGGTACTCTTCGGCGCACTCTACATTGACCGAAAGCATCCAGCATACAAGCCCCCGGATTCATCTGTCCCGAAATAAAAAAACTGTATCCGATGAAACTTGCCCCCCGAATTTATCCGTGGGGTCAATGCTTCAATGCTTCAATGCTAAAATCTAAAATCTAAAATCTAAAATCGATTGACTCGGTTGCGAAGCGGGGAAAAATCAAAAACTCGGATTTTTGCCAAAAGTCTTTTCGAGAAGTTCGATCGCCCGCTACAATAAGTAAGAGCAGGCACCGCTTTTTGCAGTCAGGAACCTCAGCTATCAGGCATGAGGCTTGTAAGAGATTCTTGCGAGCCGTCCTGACGGGCCGTATACTTTCGAGGTCTACGTTTTTTGAGTCACGAGACCCGCTTGATGCGAAGCTAGTCCCCTGCTCTGTCATTTGCAGTTAAACAGTTTTAAGGTCACGCTTTACAGTGCTGCAAGTTTAACAAGCTCTCAAAACAAAGGCGCGTGCTAACTTTACCCGTAAGGGAGTTTTGGAGAAGACCACATCTCCACGGAGGGGCAACCATACCCCTCCACCCCAATCCAATGTAAAGCCGTCCTAGAAGGACGGGGTTTCAGGCTCATTTTTCTGATGAATTCAGAATCAACTCTCGCTAGACTACAAGCTACACTTCCCGGCGGAAAACTGCCTTCTAGCTACGGGGTATACTTCAAAAACACCCTCGTAGCCCTGTGTCACGCCCTAGAAGACCACATTTTGCAAACCAGTGGCGGGGACAAGAGCGAACTCCAACCCCTAGTTTTGGTGATGTTTCAGCAGGGAAAATGGTATTTACAGGAAGCCGATCGCTACCTAGATATTGCTAATGCCTCTCGGCGCGTTGTCATAGGTGCAGTAGCCGACAGCGGTTTCGCTACCCACAAAACCGCTCAATTAGAAAATGTATCTTTAATAAATCTCGATGAGAGCGACCCCATAATCCAAGAATGGAATTTAATCATCCTCGCCCCGACATACAAAGCAATGGTGCTTTGTCGCGAACTTTCAGACCAGGAATACTTGCCCGATGGCAAGCCGGAAGTAGATATAGAACGAAAGTTCTACGGTTTGTGGTCGTTTGACCAGTCTTTGGTGTCGGCTGCTGCAGAAATTTTTATAGAACAGACGCGACATTACAACGCCCCCCTAGCCGAAAGTTTGCTGGAAATGCACCACGAAATCCTGGCAACTAAAGGCCCGCCCTTGGCCGACATTAGTGGGGTGGTATCGCGGATCGTCACTTACCTGCAAAGTTCTCAGCAGCAAATGGTGGCAATTAACCGCCAAACCCGCGAGTTGTGGGAATTGGAAGGTCAAGCTTTGCGCGTCAGCCGCAATTTGAACGCTAACAAACTTCAAGCTTTTCTGCGGATCGCCCAGCGCGTAGACGAACGCGATACCTCCAATCCTACAGCGTCTTTGCAGGTGGCGGCTTTGTCGGAAACTTTGGGTCAAATCCTCGATTTGCCGGCTTTGCAGTTGCGGAGGCTGCGGCTGGCTGGATTGCTATTTCGAGTCGGCTTAGTTTCGGCCCCGAATGAGGTGTTCGATCGCACTCCCGATGCTTTTGACGAAGCAACTTTCTCGTTTTGGCGCGATCGCAGTTTCATCGGTTCCCAACTGCTGCAAGCAATGCCGGAACTAGCACCTGTAGCGGAAATTGTCAAGCATAAACTCGAATATTGGGACGGCAGCGGCAGGCCAGAGGGTTTGCGAGCCGAAGCGATACCGATGACTTCGCGGATTTTGGGGTTGGTCGCTTATTTTCAAGAACTGACTCAACCACGTGGCGATCGTCCGGCTTTGAGTTTGAGCGAAGCTTTGGAACAGTGCCGCGAACTGTCGGGCACTCGCTTCGATCCGGCTTTGCTGGAAACTCTCAGCAGCGTCGTCAGAATGACAGAAATTGGTTTGATGGAGTTACCAACTCGTCCGAGCCAACTGCCTAACGTGTGGTTGGAGGAGGGCGATCGAACGACCTCGGCCGCTCCGGCATTATAAAATAACTCGACTGTTGACTGTTGACTGTTGACTGTTGACTGTTGACTGTTGACTGTTGACTGTTAACCAACAACTGACAACCAACAACTGACAACTGACTAATGACTAATGACCTCGAAGCCATACGCAAAGGCAAAATTTTGATGTTGGTCGGCACTGATTTAGCCGGCAAAGACTTAGCCGGAGCCGATCTCGCCGGTGCTAACTTGTCTCAAGCCAACTTGAGTGGAGCTAATCTCGCCGGCGCTAACTTGCAGCGGGCAGTATTGCGAGCCAACCTCCGCGGCGCTGACTTGAGCGGCGCTGACTTGCGAGGCGCAGATTTTCGCAATGCCGATTTGCGGGGCGCTTCCTTCGCTAACGCTTTAGTCCGCGACGCAAGTTTTGGGGGTGCTTTTTTGACGGCGGCATCCATCGGCAATTTGGATTTGAGCGGTGTCGATTTGCGCGGTGCCGATTTGCGGGGCGCTGCTTTGGCTAGGGCAATTTTGCTTGGTGCCGATTTGAGCCATGCCAATTTGTCCGGCGCTGATTTGTCAGGAGCTGACTTGGAAGAAGCGATCCTGAATGGAGCCGTACTGCGGGGCGCTAACCTGACGGGGGCTAATTTGCTTTGCGCCATGATGGAAAAAACCCTTTGGGATGGAGCTTTGCTCGATCGCGCTTGTCTCCAGGGCACCCCCCTGAGCCTTTAAATTTCAAGAATGTTGTTTAGAAGACAGACAAAAAACAAGATCTGCTTATGAGGTGAATAAGCACAAGCGATTTTTACATTTCTTAATATAGGGTTATAATGGCGACTGTAGATGAGCAAACGAATAAATGGTAGCAGCTTTGTTTAGCGGTACATCCTTTCAAGGTCAAAGTGGCGATCGCCTTGTTAGTAAAGTAGCAGGAGCTGCGATCGCAGCCTTATTCAAGCGTTCTGAAAAGGCCGAGGCCAACATCCGAGTCGAACCAGTAGCCAAACTCTTGCAGGGAAGCATCGACGGTTTCGACTTCGTTGGCAAAGGTATGTTGATGTACAACGGCCTTCGCATAGAAGTGATGGAACTCTACCTGCAAGCACTCTCCATTGATTTTGGAGCGATTTTTGCAGGTCAAGTGAAATTACGGCAGCCTACCCAGGCAAATATGCGAGTAGTCTTAAGTCGATCGGATTTAACCACCTCATTCAATACACCTTTTGTAGTTGAAAAACTCCAGAAGCTGAAGTACCAAGAGCAATCTCTGCACTTTCAAAACACTGAAGTCAGCTTCGGAACCGACAAATCAATTCGGCTTCAGTCCGAAATTACCGTAGGCGATGCCAGCGAACCGGTCAAAATAGATATTACTGCTCAATTGCAAGTAGAAGACAGACGCAAAATCCAATTTGTCAGCGTTACTTACGGCGGTGACGAGCAAGCAGTAGACTTGGGTCAAGCTATAATTGCCCACGTAAATAACTTGCTAGACTTAGACAAATTTGCCTTAGAAGGCACTCAACTGCGAGTAGACCGCTGCCGAGTTCAGAACGACGAGCTGGTTTTCTACGGTTGGGCTGGTATCGAGCAATTCCCCAAAGGTAAGCGCTAAGCCTCAGCCTGCTGAGCTGGCCAAATCCGATTTGTTTGAGGAATTTTATCAGAAGATTGGGTTTAAAACCCCGTCCTTTTAGGACGGCTTTTTCCATTTTCAAGTAAAATAACACATCCATCTCAACAAATGAATATGGTACAGTAAGCAGATCAGACAAGATTTAAAAACCTACCCCCGGACTGGGGGAAAGTCTACGCCCAAAACATTCACAGAGGAGATATGACTACACACCTATGTGCTTTTCGTGGTCAGCCTGGGAACCCTATTACTAGGGATATTAAGATCGAAATGTCTTAAGAATCCTCGTGCCTTCAGGGCCAGGAGTGTCAAAGCTTAACAGCACAACCCGCGTAGGCGGGTTTTGCTATTTTAGCGACAGTTTTTAAGCTGTGGCCCTGCTAGCGTAAGGTCGCGCTATAGTCTCGATCGCAAAAATTGGGTACACCTCACATCTTGCACCATTCTCAATTACTTGTTTAGGAACAGGCTTTTCGGCCTGTTCCACAAGAAGACTCATTCTTTGTGGAACGGGCCGGAGAGCCCGTTCTTGACAATGGTGCAAGATATCAGGTACACCCAAACCTGTGTGGCCAAGCTATATGTCACTGTCAGCTATACGCGAAGCAATCGCCTAGACTATATAGCCTTTCTCACAAAAATTGGATACACCGAAACCTGTGTTGCCAAGGTTATTAAGTTTGATTTCATACCTCATCTGCCCAAGAAATTCTATATATTCCGGCGTATTTCGCGAAGTAAGCTGTCGCGCATTTAATCGATCGACTACTGCGTACTTAAACTCTTGTGGGGTCGCCACTCCTAGCCCACCATCAAGCTTAAATTTAAATGCAAAATAGTTGATTCACTGGGATTCTATTCTCGCCTCAAAATCAGCACTCAGGTTGATGCGATCGCACAAATTACTTTGATAAAGTTAGACAATTCTAAACGCAGAAACCGGGTTTGAAGGACTAAATTCTCTGGTAAAGGGCGATCGCCAGGAGTTGAACAACCCGGTTGATGAGAGTCGCGAGGGCGTAAGTCCTGTGAGAAAATAAATAACCCCAAAAGAGGAAAAATGCTCGGAATTTATTTATTTTGTATCTACGTCGCAGTATTGTCCGTGTTTGCTGGCTCCAGCCCCCGCAGCCCTGAGAAATGGTGGGTAGAAATCGTCACAGATTTGCCCCGCTGTACCTACTATTTTGGCCCCTTCGACACCGACAAAGAAGCCTCCAGCAATATTCCGGGCTACATCGAAGACCTGGAAAGCGAGAAAGCCAAAAGAGTTAGCATCCGCATCAAACGGTGTCAGCCTTCGGAACTCACGATTTGCGACAGTGAATTCTCAGAGAGTATCGCGGCTTAAGAATTTTGATAGTCCAGACTCCAGAAACCGGGTTTTTTGACGAAAATACTCCATCTATCGCGAGGGGTATCGGTTAAATAACCCGGTTTCTGAGCGTCAAGAGTGCCTAAGTTTGGTTTGAGTTTTCAATTACCTCAAGCCTCAACAATAATATTAAGCCTCATCTTGTCCTAGTCCTTACCTTGCGGACTTGGTATTTGTAGTGGTGGCTGAAAAGTCGGAATCATCTCCATCAAAGTGCAGATTTTATCCACCATTAACTGCCCAAATTTATCGGGATCAAATCAGCACTGAGGATGAGCCGATCGCTCTCGTTGCGTTGATAAATTGAGAACAGTAAAAACTACTTAAGTCTTCTCAGAGGTAAATATGTTTGAAATCTCTATGTTGGGTATGTTTTTCACGGCTTTTTGGGTGCTAGCTCAACCTGCTAGCAGCACTCGACGCGACGAATGGTGGGTAGAAGTGGATACAGATTCGCCAAAGAGTACCTATTACTTTGGGCCCTATGACAGCAGACAGGAAGCTTCCGACAACTCGAACTACTACATCCGAGACTTGGAGAACAAAGGATCTAAAAAAATTAGCATCAACATCAAACAAGGTAGTCAACCTACTCAGCTAAGAGCTAGTGAAGAGTCTTGAGAAAGTGGGAAAGTGCAAATTACGGGCGAATAAAATTTGAGTTGTTAACAGGGTTTTTTTAAAATGAGATCGCGCTTGCATACTGTAGGGACACAACAATGCTGTGTCCCTGGCGAATCTTGAAGAAATGGTATTATTTGCGTCCGAGAAATGCAGGTTTTTTCAAATCACCATCTGATTGAGATTACTGCGAGGATTAAAAGTACGATTGGCTTGAATTTTCTCGTAGGCCTCGCGTTCGAGAGTGGTGAGTTCTTTCGGCGGCACGATCGCAATTTTTACTAACAAATCAGTCCGCTCGTCTTTCTTGGGTTTCGGCCATCCTTTGCCCCGCAACCGCAAAGACTGACCCGAACGAATCCCGGCTGGAAATTTCACAGTGATCATACCTTCAGGCGCCGGCACTTCAATTGAAGATCCCAACACCGCTTCGTCGGGAGTTATCGGGACTTCGCAGACCAAATTTTCTCCCTCAAACTGGAAGAAAGCGTGAGGCAAAACTTCTAATTTTAGGTACAAATCTCCCTGCTGCTTCGTGTACGGGTCAACTTGACCTTTGCCTTTTATCCGAATTTTACTGCCAGTTTTCACTCCTGCTGGAATCGAAACTTCGCCCGTGGCGACTCGCTTGGAAGTTCCCCGAAATGCTTCCCCCAGAGTCAGGGAAATGGCGACCTCGGTGTCGAGAGAGCTTCCTGCGGTGCGGTTTTCGTACCCCGCGAAATCTTCAAATCCGCCAAACCCGGTGGGCCCGCCGCTGGTGTTGCGGTAGTTGCTGTAATTCCACTTGGGGTTGCGGGCACTACCCGGACTACTACCTGCGCGACCTAACAAGGCATTGATAAATTCGTCAAAACTGCCGTACTCGCTGAAGTCAACCCCGCCAAAGTCTACATTCGTACTGCCCCCGCCCGGCCATCCACCTGGAGTTGTGGCAGCTTGCTTCCAGTATTGACCGTATTGGTCGTATTTTTTGCGTTTTTCAGGGTCTGAGAGCACTTCGTAAGCTTCGTTTACTTCTTTAAAACGAGCTTCGGCTTCTTTGTTGCCGGGGTTCATGTCCGGGTGATATTTGCGGGCTAGTTTGCGGAAAGTTTTTTTTAATTCGTCAGAAGTGGCAGTTTTGTTGAGTCCCAAAATAGCGTAATAGTCTTTAAAATCTGTTGCAGCCATTAAGCAATCCCCTCTTTATTAGTTGTTATTTGTTAGTTGTTAGTTGTTAGAAAGAATAAATCCCAAATTAGCCGCAGGATGGCGCATTAGTATAATGCCAGGAGCCGAAGTGCCTGCGACATCTCATTCAAATTATAGGTTATCAAAGGTTTGGACTCGATCGAGTTCGGTTGTTGCTGGGCGTTCGATCGCAATTTCCGCACTCCGCTGCTGTTTAAGATTTTATAGCATTCGGCTCTCTCGTGCACAAGGCAGCCGGAGCAGTGGGCTCTAGAAATGATTTTGGCATTCGACAGCAAAAACAATGCTTTCCTCAATTAAGGAACGTCCTTACCCTATAGGCCGTTGCTATAGCTGTGAGCTTTGAGACGGTGAAACTCCTGCGACGAAAACTTTTGGGGAGTTTATGAGGCTGAGGGCTTTCGGGAGGCGGCAGCCCGATTGAGGTGAGGGGGGGAAAGCTGCTGCTGTTGCGGGCGCGAGCCCAGGAGGGTTGACTTGCGCGGACGATCGATCTTTTTTGGTCTTTTTTTCCGGGGCGCGGTGCGATGGCTACGCCCGGCTTACGCCTACGAACTTCTCGATCTGAGCTTGATCACCCAATCCAAATCTTAGCAGGTTTTCATCAGCAAGTTCTGTCAAATCCGGTGTCTGAATTGTGACTATATAATACCCTAAATTGCGCCGTTTTTACACAAAATTTATAGATATTTTTTATTCACCCCAGACCCGTGCTAGACAATTTTATTTTTACAACCTCTGAATAGATTTTAATCCAACTAATATAACATAATTTCTCCCCTGTCTGTTAGCTACATCACACACTTTTATAAAACATTAAGATAGGATAGTAGAGCGATAAGCTTTTAACTGTACCAGGGTCCTAACATTATGAATTATTTGCTAAGTTGGCCTTGTGGCTGCTGCGACGATTGGAAAGATAGTTCCGAGAGTGCTGTGGTACTCAGAAACGGGCAGCGTATTTGTCAGTCGTGCTACCAGCGCAAATACAAAAATCAGAAGCTATTCGCCAGACGCAGGCGAGCGGACATATCTGTATCACGGCAGACAGTAACAGAGACTGTCGCTTATTAATAATGCGCGAGCCTTGGAAGAAAGCCAAGTATTTCGACAACCTCGCATCAGCGGTGGGAATTAATAATCAACAAAAAAAAGAATGAATTTCGTCATCAGTCATCAGTCATCGGTCATTGGTGATCTGTCACTAATTTCATTATTTATCATCAGTCACTTGAAAAGCAGGTAACAGATTTTAACTTAAAAAACTAATGACTGACGACTAATGACTAATGACTAATAACTAAATGATAGTTCCATCAGGAATCGTGGCATTTTTCAGAACTACGATAATGCCGCTGCGGATGTAAAAACCTTGGTTTTCGCGGTTGGCTTCTTCCACTCGGTCTTTATTAATTATTTGAACATTGCGGCCGATGCGGGCATTTTTATCCACAATCGCGCGGCGAATTGTAGTATCTGCACCGATACCGAGGGCGACGCCGCCGCTGTCCAAACTCGAATGCCGTTCGGCGTCGGGTTCGTAGAAGTCAGCACCCATCACCAGGGTGTCTTGAATCGTACATCCAGCTTCAATGCGCGATCGAACTCCCAACACAGAATGGTCGATCCGGCACTGTTTGAGAATGCAGCCTTCAGCAATAATCGATTCAGTCACGTGAGTATCTAAAAGCTTAGTCGGCGGCAAGAAACGCGGGCGAGTGTAAATCGGCGCATTTTCATCGTAGAAACTGAAAGGCGGCTGAGGCTGTTTTGTCAGAGCCAAGTTAGCCTCGTAAAAAGCCTCAATGGTTCCGATATCTTCCCAGTAATCGTCAAACAAATAAGCTTGAACGTTGTGGTCTTTTGCATTATTCGGAATAATCTCTTTACCAAAATCAGTTTGGTTGGGAGATTCTTTCAGAAGTTTAATCAGAACTTCTTTTTTGAAGACGTAAATCCCCATCGAAGCAATGTAAGGACTTTCCTGAGCCTGCTGCGCTGTCAGTCCCAGTTTAGTAGTATCCACCTGCATTTGTTTGAGCGCATCGCCTTTTGGCTTTTCGCTGAAAGAAACAATGCGGCCGTTGTCGTCTATTTTCATCAAACCAAAATCCGAGGCCCGCTTCTCGTCCATAGGCAACACCGAGAGGGTGATATCGGCGTTGGTTTCGCGGTGTCTCTGCACAAACTTCTGGTAGTCCATGCGATAGAGGTGATCGCCCGAAAGAATTAAGTATTCGTCAACGTCCCACTCTTCTAGCAGCCAGAGATATTGGCGAACTGCGTCGGCTGTCCCTTGAAACCAGTTGGGGTTTTCCTGAGTTTGCTGGGCGGCGAGCACCTCGGCAAATCCCTCGGTGAAGCCGGAAAACTGGTAGGTGCGAGCGATGTGACGGTTCAGGGAGGCCGAGTTGAATTGGGTGAGGACGTAGATTTTGACTATTTCCGAGTTGATGCAGTTGCTGAGAGGAATATCGATGAGGCGATATTTGCCTGCGAGGGGAACTGCGGGTTTGGCTCGCAATTTGGTTAGGGGGTAAAGGCGGGTGCCTACACCGCCACCGAGGATGATGGCTAAAACTTTTTTCAAGGAACTTTCTCCCTAGGGTCGATTAACTCTCCAAGTACAGTGTCGGATGGTGAGGGCTTCTTGACAAGGGGGGGGAGCAAGGAAGTTTTGAGTTTTGAGTTAGGAGTTGAGTCGCTTACACAGAAACCGGGTTGTTTAATCCAAATACTTCTTCAAACCCTCAATAAGAGTTATAAAACCCGGTTTATGAGAGTTGGAGTGCGTCCGGGACAGGAGTTAGGAGTTTTGAGTTGTGAGTTAAAATACCCATCAATCCATAATCGATATTTAAAAAAGTTTTGAGTTGTGAGTTAAAATACCCTTCCATAAATAAAGGCAGTTTAAGGAAAGAATAAGGTTCGGGGTTTTGGCTGTTAATAACAAGTTTTTTGGGTAAATTCCCCGTTTTCACAATTTCTCGATCGAGGCTCATGGCGCTATTGTTCTTTTTCAAGGCAGGTCGATACTCGCACCGCCACGCCCACTGACCGAAAGCATGCAGGATACAAGCCCCCGGATTCATCCGTCCAGAAATAAAAAACCTGTATCCGAGAAACTTGCCCCCCGAATTTATCCGTGGGGTCAATGCTTCCATTCTTTAATCTAAAATCTAAAATCTAAAATCTAAAATCGATTGACGCTCTGTATGGGCCCAAAGTGCGCTCTGGTTCTGCTTGAATTTGATCCGGTTCTTTTTGCTGGCGTTCCTGTTATCTGAGTTTGTCCGACTCCACACCAGTCAGAAAGCGCCGCCCGTCGGGACGATAAATTTCTAGGTAGAGTCACTTTTCAGTCTTAGATTGACTGCAAATTTGTGTAATATTTTACAATTTGTCGATCGAGAAAATTGCAGAAAATGTCTATTCTCTACCAAAAGCTAGATCCGCAACAAACATCTGCTACTGTAGCCTAACCCCTAAAAGCTAGAAAAAGTGTATGCAAATTCAAACGCCGGACTGGGTTAAAAACGCCGTATTCTACCAAATATTCCCCGATCGCTTCGCCAAAAGCAAACAGCCTCGCAAACGCCTGCTGCAAAACTTCATGTGGGAAGAATGGCAGGCAATGCCCACCCTGCAAGGCTACAAAGGTGGCGACTTGTGGGGCGTGATGGAACAGCTAGACTACTTGCAAGACTTAGGCATTAACGCAATTTACTTCACCCCCATATTTCAGTCGGCCAGCAATCACCGCTACCACACCCACGACTACTATCAAGTCGATCCGATGTTGGGTGGCAATCCAGCTTTTAAAGAGCTTCTAGACGCCGCCCACGATCGCAATATCAAAGTTGTCCTCGACGGCGTATTCAACCACGCCAGCCGCGGCTTTTTCTTCTTCCACGACATCCTCGAAAACGGCCCCGGTTCTCCTTGGCTCGATTGGTTTAAAATTGAAGGCTGGCCGTTATCTGCCTACGACGGCAATTTTCCTGCTAATTATGCCGGTTGGGATGGGAATCGAGCCCTTCCTGTATTCAATCACGACAATCCCGAAGTGCGAGAATACATCATGGAAATCGCCGAATATTGGATTGAATTCGGCGTCGATGGCTGGCGGCTGGACGTTCCTTTTGAAATTAAAACTCCGGGATTTTGGCAGGAATTTCGAGACCGAGTTAAAGCAGTTAATCCCGAAGCTTACATTGTCGGCGAAGTCTGGGAGGATGCGAGAGAATGGCTCGACGGCACTCAATTTGACGGGGTAATGAATTATCTTTTTGCTGCACCGACTATTGCTTTTGCAGCGGGGGACAGGGTAGATTTAACTCAAATTGAAGGCCGTGCTTACCATCCCTACCCACCGCTTTTTGCTAAAGAGTACGGCGACAAAATTCAGCAGGTTTTGGAACTGTACCCGTGGCCAATACAGCTAACTCAACTTAATTTGTTAGCCAGTCACGATACTGCGAGGTTGTTAACAATTGCAGGAGGCGATAAAGCTAGTGTTGAACTTGCAACTTTGCTGCTGTTAACTTTTCCCGGAGCTCCTAGCATTTACTACGGCGATGAAGTTGGTTTGCCCGGTGCTCTCGATCCCGATTCTCGCCGCAGTTTTCCCTTACAAGCTCGCTGGGAACTTGATGTTTTAGATTATCACAAGCAGTTGATAGGTTTGCGGCACAAATACGCTGCCCTCCGCACTGGTTCGTACCAAGTTCTGTTTGCTGAGGGAACGGTTTACGTTTTTGCCCGAATTTTGGGGGATGAGGAAATAGTTGTTGCTGTCAATGTCGCGACCGAAGAAGCTAATATTAGCTTTGAGCCAGCTAATCTGAAATCTCCTCACGATAAATTGCTGTTTGGCAAAGGTGAGTTTGTGTGGAAAGGTGAAGGGGAAACTCGCCTTTTAGAATTGATGCTGCCGGCGCGATCGGGATTGATTTTAGGTTCGGATAATTAGTTCAGCAATTACGCAAGTGTCACGATCCAATTGACTTGTAGGGTGCGTCAGACCGATTGATGGACGGATGATCCAGGGTTTTGGCTCTGACGCACCTTACTAATTGTGACACTTGCGTAAGTTCTCTAGTTTAAAATGTAAGGTGCGCCCATAAGCACCCAGGGCTGTTTCATTCTCAGAAAAACCAGGGTTTTGTAGGGGCGGTGCCCCCGTGCCCGCCCAGCCGATAGACGAGCGGGTAGGGGTTTCAGATATCGGGGCAACCACGGGGGGATTGCCCCTACAAGAGAATGAAACAGCCCTGCATAAGCACCCTACTAAATTTAGAGATGCCGCAAGTTTTATTCTGCTGAAACTAATGCGGGTATTAGCACCGCATCAATAATATGGATGACGCCATTGTCAGCAAGAATATTGGAAGTGAGAACTTTAGCATCATTCACTTTAATGCCGTCAGAAGTATCAATTCCCACCACAGAACCTTCAACTGTTTCAGCAGAACTTAACTCAAGCAAATTCTCAGTTAGTACCTCGCCAAACAGAATGTGATAGGTCAGAATTTTCTTGAGCTTGGGTATGTCTTCCAGCCAAGACGTAATAGTATTCGTAGGAATTTTGGCAAATGCCTCATCAGTGGGTGCTAAGACGGTGTAGGGGCCCGGACTTTGCAATAAATCTAACAAACCAGCCGCTTCAATAACAGTCACGAGGGTTTTGAAAGAGCCGGCATTGGTGGCAGTCTCGACAATATCAGCCATGATGTTTTTCAGGAGTGCAAATAGCAGAAAATGAATCAGAGGCGACAATCATTTTAGCAATTTACAAATAGCAGAAAATGAATCGGAGGGATGATGATTATTTTAGTCATAAAAAACACTCGGCAAGTGGGAAACTCAGTGACTTCAGTCCTGAGAGGAAAACGACCCGGCGATTTCAAGCGCCGTGAATCTTCAAGTTCAAAATGAGTAATTGTAGCCATCTTTGTGATGAACAATTTTGCAGTATTTATGGCTAATCCCTTGCATCAATTCTGATGCCGAGATATTAAACGAACCCGTCGTTCTAACCGCAACTCGACCAACATATTCACCAATTTTCTTGCCACTGGTAACGACTGCTTTTACAATGTCGCCCGTTTGAAAACCTTTGACAAACTTGTTTCTCGGAACGTACCGAGATGGAAAGCCAAATTTGTCTGTGCGGCACATTTGACGAGTTCCGTGTCCAGTCGCCTTGATTAGCAATGGTTTACTCGTTACTACAGACAATGATTCAAGTTGACCGACACAAGCAGCATCAAGCCAATGAGTTTTAGGTAGTTGCAGTCGAGTACGATTAAACTTGGTCAGTCCACCTGAACCAGTTAAGACGGGCAACCCCGTTTCTTTCAGTCGAGAGAACAGCGCCCATCGAGTCGAATTCACGGCAGCAGCATCCTTGAGCGGACGTTTTGCTTGTGCAAGAATGTGCTTCAAAATGTCAGGTTTTTTGGCTAAGAATTGCTGAACATCTTGAGTACCTTTCTTCTGGTTGCACTTCTCGCAAGCAAGGCAGAGATTAGAAATTCGATTGCTTCCACCCTTGGCTTTTGGATGAACGTGTTCAACTTGCAAAGGTACGTTTTCAAGGTTGCAATAAGCACATTTCCTGTTCCATTTATTCAATAAATACTCGCGGATTTCGTACCCACATAAAATGCCTTGCTGGTACTCCAGTTCACTAATTTCTGGGTTTTCTAGTTGTTGTAGATCGAATCTGACAAGCTCTTGAACGATTAGACTGATTGGTGCAAGTCTGCGTAATTTGTTGACCCAAGTTAGGGTGGTTTCTACCCGGTGCTGCAAAGATGGTGCTAACCAACCTTTTTGGCGGGTACGGTTTAAAAACCTTGCTTGGCGGTAGCGAGTATGACGGTTTCGTCTTCCTCGACGCAGTGCGCGACGGGAATCAAGACTTGCTTTGATGGCTTGACCTCGATGAGTTAGTTCAGCGCCAAAAATTACTTTCTCACCTTCTAGTAAAGCGATGCCAGTAGTTTTAGAACCTGGATCTAACTTGAGACTAATTGATTCAATAGTTGCTGTTATCACCTTTTTGAGAATAATTGTGAATGGGAACCGTCTAAAAACAGCCGCTTTGCCGGCAGTTAACAACTTATGAGCCATTGAAGGCTTGCAAGGTGTTAGCGGTCTTTTGTTTGTATCAAGTACGAAAATAAAATTGGACATTGTTTCGTCCCTCCACTTGCGTGTAATGTTAGCTTCGCCAAGGTTATAAGAGCTTTTTAAACCTGCAACACTGCCGAGCGTGACTTTAAGACTGTTTAGTTGCAGATGACAGAGCAGGGAACTAGCTTCGCATTCGCCTGGTGTCGTGACTAAAATAACGTAGATTTCAAGAATCTTAGGCTGGTCAGCATAGCTTGCAATTTCTTACAAGCTCAGTCTCTTTAGAGCTGAGTTACTGACTATAAGTTAATTCGGTTGCCGACCCTGATGGCTCGGCCCGATCGACCTTTTTGGCTTATACTTGGCTCGCCTCCTCCCCCTTGCGGAAAAACTGCTTTAAAATCTCTCCGGGTTCTCTGTCCCAGGTGTCGATATGTTCGTAAATTAAGCCGTCTTTATCCAGTTTATAAGTAGAGTAGCCGTTAAAAAAAATCCGAGCTTTCCAGGGAACCCGCAGTGTCCCGCGAACAGTCCAATTTGCCACAATAGTATCAGGGGCTGTCTGACCTACGTCGTGGAGGTCGAAGTAAATCTCGTTAAAGAATAGCTGCCCGTGAAATCGCAGAGTCCAAAAGATAATGCGATAGTTGATTTTTCCTTTAAATTTGTTAACAGGGTCTTGAAAATAAACATCTTTTGTGTAGATGTCGTAGGAGATGTCTTTTTCAAAAAGCGTCGGGAGATCCGCTTTCAGGGTGTCTACTGCTTGTTCTACCTGCATTTGATATTCGATCGCGCTCAAACTACCACCTTGTGACAGTATTAATTTATGACTTTAAATGAATAATCTCGATCGGCAGCGGGAGGAGAAAAAAATTGATACTTCAACCAGCTCTAATCTTACCTCTAATTATATTGTCCCCCTCGGCCTTTCTGCTGACCCGGACTTGCGAACTCGAAACCTTGGCACAGATTTGACAGAACACCCCCACTCCTCTGACATTCTCGCAGAAATCAACAGCGGCAAGCTGTTGATGGTAGATAGCCGTCGCCGGAACGGCCTAATTTTGATTAAACGTTTCCACGCGGAGTTTGCCGGGCCTGGGGCTGCCGTTGGGGGCGCTTTTGATGTTGACTCTCAGCAGGCGATTCCCGTGGGCGATTTTTGTTTGGTTTGCCCTCAATCTCCCGAAGAAATACAGAAAGCTTTTGGAATTCGGCGGCAGTGGGTGCGGTTAATGGAACAGTTAACGGCAAAGCCAGCAGCTTTGGAACGCGCACAAATGGTTTTAACTCAGTTTGAACAATATTTGGATTGGGAAACGGTGGCACAAATTCCCGATGAAGCTTTGGCACTTTTAGTAGGCGTATTTCCTCAAACCATTCGGGCGGCACGGCAGATTGATAATTAAAAATGTTATTGCATCATTTTAGCCGTAGGTTGGGTTGAGGAACGAAACCCAACGCAACCGATGTTGATGTTGGGTTTCCACTATCGTTCCAACCCAACCTACGCAAGATTTGTTGCAAAATTAATATTCATCATTCCTGACCAACTTCATTGTCCCATTCAATCAGAACATTCGCGCCCCAATCCCTTGAATAAGAACCATCCTGCACATAGCGATGAAAACTGGAATATTCCCAATCCCGTGGTGCGGCAACTAATCCATGCTTGACCGGATTATAAGGAATGTAATCCACATGATTTGCAAAATCCACTTCATCTCTAATTTGATGCTCCCAAAACCGCCTCTGCCAGATAGCTTGCTCACCTTTTTTCAAACGAGATACTGAACGAGTTTGTTTATATTGCTCAGGACAATTACGACTGAAATAATTCTTGATCAATCGCCAGCGAGTTGAAAAATTAGCATCTTGATCTGGCAGCGTCCAAATACAATGGAGATGATCTGGTAAAACAACAATAGCATCAATTGTAAAGGGAAATCCACCTATAACATTGCGGAATGCAGCGCGAAGCAGCTCTACCATTTCGGGGTCAGAAAATAAGCGTTGGCGCTGATACGTAACAATAGTAAAAAAATAGGTAGCTCCGGGAGTTTTTAGACGACGATACTGCATGTGCTAAGCACTGATTTTTATAGTGTAGGTTGGGTTGAGGCACGAAACCCAACATTCTGTATAAGCCGTGGAGTTGAGAAACGAAACCCAACATTATTAATCAATTGGGTGTTTGGCAGAGCGAAGCGTAGGGTTCGCTATCGCTTAACCCAACCTACAGAATACCAGCTACAAGATCCACTCGGCATTCTGCAAAACGACTCGATAGCCATCTGGGTCTTCAAAGGTCACTCCATCTTTGTCCCAGTAGGGATTGTAGGAGTTTACAGGCTCAAATCCCATTGCTTTCATTCGCTCAACAGCCTGCTGCCATTCTTGTTGGTTAGGAAGGTAAAAGACGATAAGATTGTCTTGAGTTGGAGCGCCACCTACAATATGTCCCCGTTGATGGATGAATTCAAAGTGGTGGCTTTCTCCTGGCATCCCAACCATTACTCCGTCAAAACCTTCATGGTTTTCAAAACGATCGAGGATTTGCAGCCCTAAACCCTCTGTGTAGAAATGAACAACTCGATCGAGGCAATCCGTTGGACGAGCAACCCGTAAAACCTTTCCTTGAAGCATATATATCTTCTCCAAAGTTATTTTTGTGTTAAGCAGAAACTGGATACCGAATATTATGAGTTGTCAAAAAGTTCTCCTATGCGATCGACTGTCCGCTGATTTTCCTCCGGGCTACCCACCGTAATTCGCAAACCTCCCCCAGTATGCCTAATTAAAGTACCTCGCTCTTTTAGCTGCTGCATGATTTGTTTGTGTTCCTGTTCGGCAGATTCGCCCTCACGAGCTTTTACCCGCAGGTAAACGAAGTTAGCCGCACTCGGCCAAACTTGCAATTTTTGATGCTGAGTTAGCGCTGCAATTAATTTGGCTCTTTCTGATAGAGTTTCTGGAATAGTTGCTAGCAATAACTGCCGCTGCGCTAGAGCTAACTCGGCTGCGGTTTGCGAGAAACTGGGAAGGTTGTAGGGGAGGCGAATTTTTTCTAAGGTGGCTGTGAGTTCGGGATGGGCGATCGCATATCCGACTCTCATTGATGCTAGCCGGAATGCTTTGGAAAATGTACGTAAAATTATCCAATTCCGGTGATGGTGCAATTGGTCTGCTAAAGTATTTTGGCTGAATTCAAAATAGGCTTCGTCAATTACTACTAATATCTCTTCGGGTAAAGTTGACAACCATTCTATTTCATCTGGTGTCAAAGCATTGGCTGTGGGCGAATTGGGGTGAACGACAAAGACGGCGCGCACGGGGGGATTTTGATTTTGGGCTATCGCCCTTTTAGCCGCCTCGATATCGATTTCAAAATTCTCCTCTTTCCGCGGAGCACTCACAACGGGAATTCCGAGGGTTTGGGCGATTATTCCATACATCGAAAAGGTGGGATTCGCAACGAAAATAGAGCCTGCGCCGCCCAAGCAAGTAGCTATTAAGATGGATCTAATTAGTTCGTCGGAACCGTTGCCCACAGAAATATTGTCGGCTGTAATGGCGGTTTTGGGCAGTGTAACCCCCCCTAGCCCCCCCTTGTTAAGGGGGGGGACATTTAGGGATTCATTGACGTATTGGGCGATCGCCTCTTTGAGCGCTGCGTGGCCTCCGTCGGGATAGCGATTTGTCTCAATTAACTGCTGGTAAGTCCAAGCTAGCTTTTTTTTTAATTCTTCTGGCAAGTCGTAGGGGCATTCATTGGTATCGAGGCGATCGATCGCACTTTCCGAGTGCGCTGATTCTCCTGATGTGCCGCCCGGATGGGGAGTGTATGCGGTAAGTTCGGCTAAATCTTTTCGGATAAAGGGAAGCATGGTATAATTTACGACTTTTTATTTTAGATTATCTGCTTAGAAGCATCTGAACTTAGCATAGAGCTTGTTCTATCTCGAAAGCAAGAGGAGAGGGGGATTTAGTTTCTGTCGATCGATTGATGCGTCGGCTGTAACAAATTGATTATTTTGATAAAGTAACTGCTGATATTTGGAGACCGAGTATGAAAGTTAAGCCTTCCGATTTATCTAAAAATGCCGCCGCTACCCTCATAGCTTTGAGTTTGGCTGTTCTCCCTTCAGCTATGCCTGCCTCAGCTCAAACCGAGTCAGCTCCGGCACAGAACAATACTGAGTCTAATGGAGTTGTTCTAGACACCACTCCCCTTCAAGAAAGCAAGGAAGACAACAATCATTGGGGTGCTTTGGGTTTGTTGGGCATCCTCGGTTTGGCGAATCTCTTTCGCAAGGATGAACCCAAACGCTACCGCGATCCGATGGGCGAATAATTTTTTAAACTGCCATCGCACCAGCCAAAAACCCAATCAACCGTCGTGGATTCAGAAACCGGGTTTTTTACCTAAAGACTGGATTATTGCCTTTAATCCAACCAAAAAATCCGGTTTCTTTGATATTATTGATGGCCATTTTAGCCACAAAGTTTATTCAATCGCGCCACAAAGCAATCCCGCCCAATAAACCGCTCACATTGGGTACTATTTTAACCTGTGGCGGTAACTCAACAGCAATCTTTTTAGTATTGCCGCCGCCGATGTAAATGCGATCGCAATTAAAGAGATTTTGCAGATAGGTGAGCGCTTTTTCCAGACGGCGATTCCATCTTTTGGAGCCCACTGTATCTAATGCCGATCGCCCTAATTGCTGTTCGTAAGTTTCCCCTTTGCGAAACGGGTGATGTCCTAATTCTAGATTTGGCACCAAGATACCATCGACAAATAAGGCAGAACCGAAACCGGTGCCAAGGGTAATTACTAATTCTACCCCCGTCCCAGCAATTGCTCCCAATCCTTGAATATCGGCATCGTTAGCCACTCGCACAGGTTTTCCCAAGCGATCTTTGAGGGTAGTTTCTAGGTCAAAATCTATCCAAGACGGATCTAAATTCACTGCGGTTTTGATGACGCCTAGACGCACGACACCGGGAAAACCGACGGATACTCGGTCAAATTCCCCTTGTCCGCTTGCTAAAGAGGCGATCGCCTCTAGTACGGGTTCCGGTTTCGGTGGTTGAGGCGTTTCTAAACGGCTGCGTTCCGTTTGGGGCTCGCCTTCATTGTCCAAAACCATAACTTTGATGCCACTTCCGCCAATGTCAACGGCTAGGGTGCGAGTCGATCGATCTTGTTCAGTCATTTGAGTGTTAAGACTTGCAAGTTGGTCAAATTTTAATTTTTGAATTGGCAAAACTTTTGATCGCTTCCCACATTTCCGCTAGGACATTTCCCAAAGAATGATCGTCTTCTAATTCAATTAATTGCACCCAGGGACGGTTAGCGGCAAAATCTCTGCTAGCGTGAACCGGTATTATTGTATCATGCTTCCCGTGGAGAATTAACGTAGGCACGGATCGCATTAATTTTTCTTCAGGGTATTGAGCCATATCTGCCACAAACTGATAATTCAGCGGCAGATAACCTTGTTCGCCGTAGTGGTAAACGGGCAAATATTTCTCAGACTGCCATTTTTCTAACTGTTGCTGTCCCAACAGCGGCAGCCAGTGGGAGATAAAGTCAAAAGCCGGTGCTAACAAAACTATTTGTTTTACGGACAATTGTCGATCGGCCAACCAAGCCGCTGTCAGCCCCCCAAAACTAGACCCTATTATTGTAACTCCGCCTAATTCTTTTACCTTTTCTGCCGATTGCGAGGATTGGGTTTGCAGAAAGTCTGTTTCTATTTGCTGCAACTGACGGGTGAGGGTGAGGCCGGAAAAATCGTTTTGATTGAGATCTGGAGTTTTTAGGTCAATTCCTACGGAAGAAAAGCGCTCTCGGAAATATTTTGCCTTAAGGGAATCGGGACTTGAAGCAAATCCGTGTAAATAAATGTAACTCGAATCGTTCTGTAGATTCATCCAGAAATTTTTATGAGACTTCTTAACTAATTATTTTAACTTAAAATGAGTTATTAAATAAAAAAATAAGACCCTAAGTAGATGAACATATTTACTGATTATCCCAAGAGAGAAATCCATCGCATAGACTTGAAATCGCTTACTTTTTAGACAAATTATCCGAAGAGAGAAAGCCATCGCGTAGATTACAGAAAACCAGCGTTTATCGATGCCTGTATTTATTGATTTATACCTGCTTACAATGAATCGCAGAGTGCGAATTACGCACCCTGCAATTCACTCTAAACTACTCGTCAATTACTGCGGTTTTTGACCGTTTTGCATCCGGTTTTTAGCATTTTGTCGGCGCTGCTGCATCAGTTGAGCTAATTGGCTACGTTGTTCGGCAGTGAGCACTTCTCGCATTGCGAGTGTAATTTCAAATTGCACCTCTTCCAACTGCTGCCTCAATCCCATTATTTGACGGTGTTTGTCGCGTATTTGGCTGGCATTTTCCTTGCCGGACATCATCGTTTCCAATTCTTGTCTGGCTTGGCGGACTGCTTGCATTCGCTGGGAAACTTGGTCTTTGTAGCGATCGCGCACTGCCTGCATTTGCTGCTTTTGGTCTGCGCTTAAATTAAGTTTCTCGAACATCCCACCTTCCCTGCCAGCGGGTCGATTGGGACGCTGGTTTTGTGCAATTGTTTCTGGTTCTAGGGGATTGGGAACTGCTATTGCTGCGGCTGTGCTGCCGAGAGTCAGCATTAAAACGGCTAGGGCAGAAATACGACGAATTGACATGAAAATTACCTCTTTGATATTACTTATTTGTGGGCGGTTCACTGTCAGCACCAGGGCTGAAAGTCAACCAGTCTGTTTGTGAGCGATCGGTCATATTTTCTTGGGGAGAATCATGGAGGACACCCTCCCAGTTAGTGACTAAAAATGCTTCTAACTTAGCTGTTTCCTCATCTGGCAATTGTGCAGTCTCAAACGGACGGTAGCCAGACCAAAGAACTAGCAAACCAGCAGCAATCGCAGACGACACAGCCCACTTAGAAACAGATGATACTTTTAACCTGTCATTAGACTTAGGTGACGTAGTTACTCGCGTTTTTTTGCGGTGGGTTTCATGGAAAACACTCGCCTGATTACTTTCTATTGCTGCTAAAATTTTTAGCTCTAAATCTGGTGCAGATTCAGGAATATTTGGGCGATGTTGCTTCAAGAAATTAACTAACTCTTGGTCGCTGCTTGGGTTATTCATAGCTCGCTGACACCTTCTTTTTGCAAAAATTGCCGCAGAGAATTTCGGGCATAAAACACGCGAGATTTGACGGTTCCCGCAGGCAGTCCCAAAATTTGGGCTACTTCTTTTTGCGGGATGTCTTCTAAGTCGTGCAGCACCAAAACGCTGCGGTGTTCAAAGCTCAATTGCTCCAGTCCCCGTTGCACTAAATCTTGATAGTGCAACTGCATCAAGTCCGATGTGTTATCTTTGAAAATAACCCGATCCATTGTTTCTTGATTTTTGAGTTGGGAGTCAAAAGAATGCTGTTTAGCAAATGCTTGTCTTTGGTCGGAAGCCACATTCCACGTGATTCGATAAAGCCAAGTAGAAAAGTTTTCCTGGTGCTTGAGTTTGGGCAATCCTTTCCAGACTCGCAGGAATACTTCTTGTGCTAAATCGTCAAGAAGTGAGGGGCCGCAGAGTTGGTAAAGGGTTGACCTGACTTTGTGTTGGTACCGTTGGTAAAGGTAGCGAAAGCAAGTGCGATCGCCCTTTAAACATTGAGCAACTAAGTCCGAGTCGGAACAGTCATCGGTTAAAACATTGGCTGACACAGCTAACACCTGTGAAGTCTCCCCCACCAGTTCGTTATCTGAAGTGTTTAGACAGGGCGATCGCAAAAAAGGTTCAAAGGATTTAAAATTTTTTTTCGACGAGGCGGCAGGTAGGGAAACGGCACTGCCGTGTCCTGATTTTTCCTGTAATTAACGGGTTCCGAGGTGTAAACCTGGGAACCCAGATCCAGAGTCCCAGCCTTGGTTGAGAAAATGGACGCTCTGACTCGCCCCAGAAGCGTTACTTTTACAAGTGATTTAGAAAAGCTATGTATAGCGGTTATCAATTAAGGGAGGTACAAGTTTAGATTGAATAACTGAATAGTTGGGGAATTTACGAATCAATTAAAAAGTCCTCAATACCCCAATTTAAAATCTAAATCTGTACATTATCTACCTGAGAAAAGCTATAGTAGGCTTAGCGCTTTTATTGACCTGAGAGTTTGAGGCGATCGCCTGCCGGTGATATTGCTCTATCCAGGATTGAATTGCCAATTTAAATTCAGCTTTTTGTGCGTCTTGAATTCCTTTTGGATCGAAGCGATCGCAATAATGAATCTCAATCAACAATGCTAACTCTTCGAGACAATATAACTCCGGTTTTTCTTTTTTTAACCTCTCGATCCAATTTTTAAAAGACTCGGAAGGATGGCGAATCAATCCAGACTCATTTAAAGCCTGTTCGATTAAATAAAATTCCGATTTCGGACTCAACGAATCTTTGTTATAAATAGCTTTTAGCCAGCTTTGTTTCTTAGATAAAAGGCGTACATTTTTCTTAAAATTAGGATTACACCTCCAGAAAAATATTAAGATCAGCAGGATGACTCCCCCATACTTCAATCCATTGCTACCTGATAAATATCGCAACCCCAGCAAAATTTCGTAACTCAATAGCGACCATAAATCAGAGATAAATGCCCCTGGGGGAGCAGCAGCATCCTCCATGCTTTGCCAATCAGAAGGCGTAGCATCAAAAGCTTGCCATTTTCCCGCGATATAAGCCAAAGTCCAAGCATGAGCATGGCGACTTCTTACAATATACTGGTTCTCCAAAGAACTAAATTCGTGAACAGAATATCCAACAGCATAACGGGCTGGAATACCGAGTTTTCTCAGGAGAAGTGTCGCAGCAGTAGCAAAATATTCACAATGTCCAGAGCGAGTGTTCAGTAAAAATGTTGATAGAGGCGTAGCATCATTATCTTGGCCCCTAAGCTTCAGTGAATAAACGAAATTTTTTAGGAAAAACCACTCTATTTTATCTAAAATTTGTGGTGGAGACTGGCCTTGAATATCCATTTGGCTGAGGACTTTATTCAGTGCAGCCATTTCTGATTTTGGTATTTGCAGGTCGTCTGCTGTAGGCGGGCTATCTACAGAAAAATTATTATTAAAGTAGCTTCGATAAGCCAGCCTATCAACTTTTCCTACCACTTTAATTGTGCCATATTTATTCTTTTCCATCTGACTGACAGGCAAGGCGTCAATTTTAAAAGTTCCATCTGGCAGCTTTAATAAACCTTGGTTGCCTTGGAGTGTAGCCGAAATAGTAATCGTTGATGGATTCGGTAGTTGGTCGCCTAAATCCCAAGTTGTGCCATTAGTCTTTGGTTGTACGGGAACAAAGTTAGGATTTAAGGCGAGCCACAGTGAAGAGTTGTAGCGATTATAAGTGGCTTCTCTTAGCAGTCGGGGAGGAGTCTGTTTAGCTTCAGGAGCAACTCTAAAAATAATTTCATTTGACTGTTTTAATAATCCCACTGATCCGATGTTCGTTTGTTTTTTCAAAAAATCTGTTTCTTGAGAATTCCCATTACTAAGCCATGAGATTGCTTGCTGTTCTACTGCTAGGTGAAGTTGGTGCAGACCCATCTGTCCTATAAATCCTATACTGCCAGCAATTAACATCAGACCAAGCCAGAGAATAGATGAAAATCTTTTCGTTCTCACCGACCACAAAGCAATAGCTGTTAATGCAAATATCCCAGCATAAAAAGATATCTCTCTACTATTCGTCGCACTAGCGGATAGCAGACAACAGATAAAATATGGATAATTTAGATTCACCATCAAGGGGTTAAGTGGTGCTTTTTTTGTGGCTTTGTTTAGCCACAAAAACATTAGGCGTATATCCAGACTTTCCTTGAGAGAATATACCTGAGCAGCTACCAGTGGAAACAATACACCAGGAAGCCACTGCAACAAATTATATATCAAGTAAATAGAGCGGTTGGCGACCAGGAGATAAACCAGCAAACAGCACAAAAAAATCAGGCAGAAATTAGCAATGCGCCTAAAATCACTAGCTGAAAAATCCCACCGATAAGGCAACCAGCTAGCTGCCTCTAAAATCAGAGCAATTGGCAAAGCAAAAAACCATAGTCCCGTCTGCCAGCCCCAAAAAATTACACTAACACCCAAAAGAAACACTGGCATTTTCATAATTTCATTAACTCCTCTTGTATTTGACCTAGCTTTAAAATATGGCAGCTTGTTAAGTCATCTTTAATCAACTCTAAATTTAAGCTATCTAATTTAGCGTCTCGCTCTGTTAAAATTAAAACTAAGGTATGGATACCGCGACTTCTTAAATAATTTATTAATCTTTTTCTAGGTTCGTCCCAACACAAAAATATACAAATACAACCGCTTAGCAGAGAGATTTTCTTCATTAAAACTGAGGTGAGGGAGTCAAAAACTTTATCCTGACAGGCACCGACGGAGGCGAGAATTTCTAGCATTTTATCAGTAGAGTTTAGCCCTCTACCAAAGGTAAAACAATAAGCTTCTTGAACTACAAACATCAAATCCAATAAGGATTCTTGAGTCTGAACTTCATAGGATAATGAAGCAGCGATTGAAATTGCCTCTTCTAAAATTTCACTGTACTTTACACTTTGAAATGTATCCAAAATTAGGGCGTGCCTCACAAAAAATTCATCCTGTTCTTCTTTAACCATTGGCTTACCTGCTTTTGCCCAACTTTTCCAGTGAATTTTTCGTAGCGGATCTCCCGGTCGATAATCCCGCAGAGACCTAAATTCCTCGGAATCTCCTACGGATGAAGCTAATGTTACGCCACCTGATTGATATCTTCTTGAGCCAGGAAGCTGAATTGGTGGTAAATGATATAGTTTGGGTAAAATTAACATAGATTGGGGCAAGGAATTTGTTTTACAAGCATTCCAAATCCCAAAAGGATCTGACCTAGTAACTGTTAGACCACTGAGGCGGATAACACCTCTGCAGGACGGCGTGATTTCACCTACCACTTCTGTTTTGCTATTGGGTGGAAGAGGAGGCAATTCTATGACTTTAGCTGTGGCGCATTGTTTTCTATAAATCAGCCACAGCCAACGATAATAGCCGAAGTATTTATCCAATGAAGTGCGCTGTTCTTCACCCGGTTCAGGTGTTTCTATAAATTCTTGAAAACTTGGGAAGGTGTCGGCAAAATTTTCCCACAATTTCAGGTTATTTTGACTGTGGCTAGTTTTGTTATGAATGAGTATACGGTATTTTAAAGTGACTCCAACAGTTGCAAACTTTGGCAAAAACCGTACTGCATTGAAGCGGAAGCGAAAAAATTTACTAAAAATTATGGCTATTCCTATAATTGACAACAGGAAAGTAAAGATTTGATAAGTCACAGTCTGATTAGTATCTAATCCTAAAATTCCCGCTAAAAGCGTGCAGCTAAGCACTGCTAACCCATTGTTGGTCAATCGCTTCTTTCGCGAGCGATTTACACGCGCACAGAAGCGAAAAATAGCGTAGAAAAAACGTTTCATTTTTTAGGCGGGTACAGGAATAGATTTGATAATTTCTTCAACTACACCTGGGGCCATTCTACCAGAAAAACGCGCTTGAGGTTCCATTACTAGGCGATGAGCGATGACTGATACCGCCTGTTCTTGAATATGTTCTGGCGTAACAAACTCATAGCCATCGAACAAAGCTAATGCTTGAGCAACTTTCATTAAAGCTATGGAAGCTCTGGGACTCGCCCCTAGTTGTACGCCTTCGGCTGAGCGAGTTGCATTCACGATATCTACGAGGTAACGTTTCAATTCTTCACTAATCCTAACTTGCTTTACCTGCTGTTTTAAGCTAATTAAATCCTCTAAATTAACGCAGGTTTGAAGTGTATCAATAGGATGTTGATGGATTTGGTCTCCGAGCAGGTTAACTTCGTCTTCTGGCGAGATGTAGCCTAGACTAAATTGAACGGCAAAGCGATCCATTTGGGCTTCAGGAAGTGGATAAGTGCCACGAGATTCTACTGGATTTTGAGTAGCAATGACAAAAAATGGGTCTTTAAGTTTGTGTAAATTTCCGTCAATGCTGACTTGAAATTCGGCCATTGCTTCTAGGAGGGCGGATTGGGTTCGCGGTGATGACCGATTGATTTCGTCAGCCAAGACAATATTAGCAAAAATAGGCCCTTCGTGGAAATGAAACGTGCGTTGATTGGGGTCGAGCATGGATATGCCCAAGATATCGGATGGCAAAAGGTCAGGTGTAAATTGAATGCGTTTAAAGCTGACATCGACAGATAAGGCTAGGGCTTTAGCTAGGGTAGTTTTACCTGTACCGGGATAATCTTCTAGGAGGACGTGCCCGCCACTCACAAAGGCTGACAGCAATTTCCTGATTGCTGCTGATTGCCCTTTCACCACTTTTTGAATGTTGTTGGAAATCCTTTGATAAATTTCTCTGCCCGACTGAGCGTGATTTTCTGTAATTGCTTTATCCATTATTTATTGTGTTCGTAGCGTCCGGTTACTGTCCCGCTGATTGGCTTCGCTAGATTTAACTATTTACAGCATTTTTCCAATATGTATAAGTTTTTAAACCAATACTTTTTTGATTTTCATTATATATCTCATCCAAACACCTGAAAAGAGCTAAAGCGTAATTTTTCAATCCCAACTCTGTCAAACTTGTGAGAATCCTAGTCAGCCGCAGGTAGTTGTGATTAAATTGTTCAATCCACTCTCTTTTCCTTGACAAATATTCTGGGGACTTGGCAATTACAATTTCTGCGTTTTCCCCTTCGCGGCATTCCAACCCGTAAAACCCCAGCATGACTTTTAGAGATTTGACTAAGCGACTTCTTAACTCTTCACTTGTTCTAAAAGCTTGAATAACCTCATCATTTAAAGTAGGAGCACTGGAATTAAAGCGGCTCTTTTCTCTCAGCGGAAACAGCCATTGAATGTAATTGTGCACGGATTCCAGCTTCTGGTAATCCCACGACCAAATATCCTCGATCGCCCGACCTTGTGAATCAGGCTGCTGGCCGAGATAGAATGCTAAAATTTTGTTTTGTTTGGTTGAATTACTCATTAATCCCTTTACGGGCGGGCAGGATGCCCACCCCACAATAAAATTTAATTTTTCTGTGGAACAGGCATCCTGCCTGTTCTGGAAAATGGTGCAATATCTGAATTTTAACTGACTTTAGGCTGTTAGGCAGGGGTTTAAACCCCTGGCTGCTTCGCCCGCTTTACCGCAGAGTCACAAACTCTTCACCAGTCGATGGGTGAATGCCAATAGTCGCGTCGAAGTCTTTCTTCGTAGCTCCCATATTAACAGCGATCGCCATTCCTTGAATAATCTCCCCCGCGTCTTTCCCAACCATGTGCACGCCCAAAACTCTGTCCGTATTAGTCTCAACAACTAACTTGACAAAAGTCTTCTCATCTGCACCTGTCAAAGAATGAAACATCGGTCTAAACTTGGCTGTATAGCACTTAATTGATTCGGGAAACTTGGCTTTAGCCTCCTCTTCTGTTAAGCCAACTGTAGCTGCTTCCGGCTGGGAAAATACCGCTGACGGGACATTTTCGTGAGTGATTGCTCTCGGATTGTTGCCAAATTCAGTATCTGCAAAAGCGCGTCCTTCGGCGATCGCAATTGGCGTTAAATTGATGCGGTTGGTGCAATCTCCGACTGCAAAAATGTGCTGCTGACTGGTGCGGCTGTCTTTGGTAACGGCGATCGCACCTTTATCGGTTTCTACCCCCGCATTTTCTAAACCCAATTTTTCTAAATTTGGTAAGCGCCCGGTAGCGGACAAAAGCGCGTCTACTATTAGCGTTCCTTCGGATTTTCCCGACAGAGTTAATTTTAAACCTTCTGGGGTTTTCTCAATGTGGTTGATCGAGCTTTCTGTCAAAATGTTTATTCCGTGCTTACTCATTCCTTCTTGCACGTTAGCGCGAATTTCTTCGTCGAAGTAGTGCAGTATTTGATCGCGCCGGATGATTTGAGTTACTTGGCTTCCCAACCCGTTCATAATGCAAGCAAATTCGACACCGATGTAGCCGCCACCCCAAATTGCCAACCGTTTTGGCTGCTCTTTTAGTAGGAAGATTTCGCGAGACGTAATCGCGTGTTCGATGCCGACAATTGGGACTCTTTGCGCTTCTCCGCCCACTGCAATTAAGATTTTAGCTGCGGTAAATTTTTTGTCACCAACTTCGACGGTATGGGGGTCAATAAATTTGGCGTATCCTGAGATTAATTCGACTCCGGCTTTTTCAAGAAAGCTGATGTGCAGTTTGCTCAGCCGCCGCACTTCTGTGTCTACCGTGGTGACGAGTTTTTCCCAATCAAAGCTGCTTTCAACTGGACTCCAACCGTAGCCCACCGCATCTTCGTAAAGGTGCGAAAATGTTGAGGCGTACACCATGAGTTTTTTGGGGACACAGCCGCGAATTACGCAGGTTCCGCCTACTAAGTCATTTTCGGCGATCGCCACTTTTGCGCCGTAGGATGCTGCTCGCTTGGAACTCGCCAATCCGCCGGAACCCGCACCTATCACAAACAAATCGTAATCGTATGTCATAATTGTATTTACCTAAAATCTCCAACTTACCAAGTTTACGCTTAAATTTTCTTAATGATAGCTCAAAAATTTTGCCTTTAAGAACTTCTGATCGCTACATACATAGCTAATTGAGGGGTAAAAAAACGGGGGACTAGCCGATATTTGGTTATAGGATAGCCCCAAAATGCCATCTGTGATGAAAAGTTTAGCCGTATAAGAGCAGGTGGCCTCACTCGGGAGCATCTCATATTTGTAAAAAAACTTCTTCTAGCTCCCTCCTTCTTCCTCTTTCCTACTGCCTTCTGCCTCCTGCCTCCTGCCTCAAAACTCCAATTTCTAGCTTGGCTGAAAAAGTGAGATGCTCCCCCTCACTCAACCCTACCTGCTTACTGGTATTGTCAGATTCGTTAACTCTGCCCCTACTTTGACTCGGTAGATTGAGCTGGCTCTGTATTCTGATCCTTTGACGCTGTATCATCTGGTTTTTGGATTTGCTTGAGATGAATCTCATTCACCTGATTGATAAAGTTTTCTATTGCCATTTTTGTCATTTGTTGATGTTGGGCTGCGTCGGCTACATCATAGCAACGATAAGCTGGAGTCACTCCTAATACAAATTTCTCCTGTTCCGCTTCTAACAATTCCACAGCCGTGTTAGCAGAAATCCAATTCTCCTGAAAAGGAAAGGAGGTAACTATACTGGCGACTATCGAGGCGACAGCGGGACAAATTACGGGCAGCCATTTGAGCAAAGATTGACCTGGTTCCAATTTGTCTACCAATACTAAAATTGGTGTGACTCCCGAGAAAATCACGGTTGCCAACTGGAAAGTATAGTAAATATTTCTCGAAGTCTCTCTGGTGTTTTTATAGTCGTCAATCAACTCCTGGCAATATCGTAAAGCCTTTTCTCTCACCGGGGTAATCGAATTGTTATCCGAAACATTATTCGGATTTAAGAGGTAATTATATAGTTCCGCTTTTCTTCGGATTTCTAACTGATTAGCATTATTCCTAGAGTTGTGAGCCAATTGCCTATTGGTCAGGAAGAGAAAAATAAAACTAGAGAGAAAAACCGATCCCAAAATAACGATAAGTTGATTGTCTGGAAAAACTCTGGTAAGGAGGCACGCACCCACAAAAGCGGCTATGGATAAATACTCAACAATTTTCAGGAAAGATAACATTTGTGGACTCGATGAGACTGTATTGGAAATCTCGGTCTGGTTTGTATCCGCAGAAGTAGTCATTGGTTTGTACTCTGTTTGGCGATCGGACACAAGTTTAGCCTATTTGGGTGTCTATTTCACCCAAGCCCTGTCAACTTGGTGAAGAAGGCCCTGAAACCCTTGAAAAGTTGTTGATGGCGATCTTTAAATATTCCTTGTATAACAGTAGATGACCAATAAACTGGGTTTATTGGTCATCGCCAACGGGTAGGATGAGGTAAAGCAGGGCGAGCGTATTTTGACAGTAGTTGCCATAAGCACCCTACAGAGAGAGTCAATCGATTTTAGATTTTAGATTTTAGATTTTAGATTTTAGCATTGACCCCACGGATAAATTCGGGGGTTCCTTTATCGGATACAGGTTTTTTATTTCTGGACGCATGAATCCGGGGACTTGTATCCTGGATGCTTTCGGTCACTGCATAAATAGTATAGATTTTTTGGCTCTGCTGAATTTATGTATGATTTTGCCTGTAGGGATAATTCTAAGTCCTTACACCGTCAGCGGTGGGGCAATCACGGGGGGATTTCCCCTACAAATTTTATACCCCATTCAGCAACGCCGATTTTTGTTTCCACTCCGACTTTACCTCCCAGTTGGTGTCAAAGTATTCACTTTGATTTGAATATAGATTTTCTGTTCATTAGCATCGAAACAGCCGTCACCCCGATCGCCAAAACCGATGGGAAGTGTTAGCTTAGTAGTTAGTTGTGTCGATCGCACAGAAAAAAAATGCCTGAACTACAAACCGATACATACCAAGACCTCGACCCGCAAGTCCTCTCAAAGCCCGTTGTTGTCGGTCTGGAAGAGGTAACAAAAGTTTACGGGATTGGCGACCTGGAAGTTCGCGCCTTAAACGGCGTCAGCTTGACCGTAAGACAAGGAGAATATTGCTCGATTATGGGCGCATCGGGTTCCGGCAAATCTACAGCTATGAATATTATCGGCTGTCTCGATCGACCTACGAGCGGCAGTTACTACTTAGACGGCGTAGATGTCGCCCAAATGCCCGAATCAGAATTAGCCGGAATTCGCAATTTAAAATTAGGTTTTGTCTTCCAACAATTTCACCTGTTGCCTCAATTGACAGCCTTAGAAAATGTCATGTTACCGATGGTATATGCCGGCATTCCCGCAGCAGAAAGACGCGAACGCGGAGTAGATGCTTTAACGAAAGTAGGCCTGGAAAGTCGCCTGCAAAACAGACCGAATCAACTATCAGGAGGACAGCAGCAGCGCGTAGCCATCGCCAGGGCTATTGTCAACCGTCCCGTGTTGTTGCTGGCTGATGAACCTACAGGTGCATTGGATACAAAAACTACTCAAGAAGTAATGGATATTTTTACAGAATTCAACGAAAGCGGCATGACTGTTGTTATGGTAACGCACGAACCGGAAGTAGCGCGCCAAACTCGCCGCGTTGTCTGGTTCCGGGACGGTCAAGTTATTCACAATAATCTCAACCCGGAAGAGCTTTCACACGCGGTATTTTAGTATAAAAGTCCGCCAAAAGCGAACAGAAAATTCGGCGATTGAAATCGCTTCTAGACAAACAAAGTCCGCCTACGCGGACTGAAGAATCAAGAAAGTATTATTTCTATCCAAGAGGGCTTTAGCTATTAGACAGGGGTTTTCAACCCCTGGCGGACTAATACACAAAACGCCAGATATCTGCTTAATGAAAAGCACTGGGAAAAGCTTCCCAAACTCGATCGACAAAATCTCTAAGTTGCCGAGATGCGATCGCACCATCCTTTTTTTCAGCATCCAGAGAGTGCAACTCAGTCAACAGTGAAATTACCTCAGTATCAAAAGCCTCCCGAAACAAGCTCAGCGGCCAAAGCAAATCAGCACCATCCCGCAAATCCGATAAAGTGTATTCTGCCGATAAATCTTTCCCCCACGCCGATACAACTAACATCAAAGGGCGCACCCAACAAACTTGACGTGCCTCAACCACTTGGATCACCTCGGAATGGAGGCACGCATCTCCACATTCTAAACTGACAATTTGACCGGGCTTAAAGTTCAAAGCAAAACCCATAGATTCTGACATTGCATAGCAAAAAATTACCACTGTATTCAACAGTCGTAACAAATATTATAGCACTTTTTAGTAATATGAGATGCGTGATTGGTCATTGGTGATTACTAGCTGACTTACCTCACTTACTTGAGAACAACTGACAACTGACAACTGACAACTAACAACTTTCATCAAGCTTTTTAAGATCCATTTCGAGCTGGGCACTCAACAATCGTGCTTCTTTTTTACCACCGCCACCATTGGCATAATCCGCCACGCAAATCGGAGCACCGATCGCAATTTTTACCTGACAACCCCATTGAGGAATGCGCGGGCGATAGCGGATACTCATCGGTACAATTTTCACCCCCAAACCCGGTTTGCTCAACTCTGCTTGCATTGCCAAACGCGCCAATCCAGGCTTAATCGGGTGAACTTCGCCATCCTGAAAAATACCGCCTTCGGGAAAAATCACCAACATTTCTTTGTCGAGGAGTAGTTCCACGCCGTAACGGAGACTGCCAATTGCCGGATGCTTGAGATCCACAGCAAACCCCCCCAAATTTCTGATGAACCAACCTTGCAGTCCTTTCACTTCATCAGCAGTTACCATAAACCGCAAATCGCGTCCAGTCACCATCTGTCCCGTTGAATAAGGCATCATCAGGGCATCCCACCGGGAGCGGTGCGTAGGGGCTAAGATGACAGGCCCGTCTTTCGGCAAGTGCTCCTGTCCGGTTATCTCAATCTTGCCAAAATGAAACGGTAGGACAACATAGTGACCTAGCGGATAGAGCAAGGAGGTTAACCAAGGAGAAACGCGAGAGGTATTAGATGCTACCTTGGCAGGCATGGGCTTCACTAGAGATGATTTACTGGACTCAACGGCGATCGTGGCGGTGTGGCGCATAGCAATTAAGCTGCCTTATCGAAATATAAAGTCTAAAGTAAGTTGTTGGACAAATCTTTAGTTTTTGGCTCAGGACAGTTTTGCTATTGGCCTTGTGCAGATCGAGCGATCGCGCCCGCAAGAGATAATCTGTCACAGGTAAAACCTCAGCCAACCGGACAGCACTAATGCAGAGCAGTCGGCCGCCTGGAAAGCTTGATCGGGCAATTACGGATCTATTATTTCAGTTAAAGGATCAATTTCAATTAAACATCGCCCCGAAGAGAGTAAAAAATTTTACCGGTTAATTTTTCCGGCGTGCTTCAAACCAAGAAAGCAACTGCTCGCGGCAAACAGACTCCATAATACCGCCGAGCACCTCTAATCGGTGACACGAATGCGCGCTATCTGGAATATTAGCCGCAGTCCGAATCGTGCCAGTTTTCGGATCATCTGCTCCGTATACCAGCAGACCAATCCGAGCTTGGACGATCGCACCCGCGCACATCGGGCAAGGTTCCAGCGTTACGTAGAGTGTGCATTGGTTAAGATGCCAGTCTTGCAAAACTTTGCCGGCCGCCCGCAAAGCCAAGATTTCAGCGTGAGCAGTCGGATCGCAATCTCGCTCTCGCCGATTTTGCGCTTCGGCAATCAATTTGCCAGTACCGTCAACAATTGCAGCACCCACGGGTACTTCACCAGCATCACCGGCTGCTTGCGCCAGTTCCACAGCCCTAGTCATCCAGCGTTTGTGAATAAAATAAGTAGTCTCACTAATAGCCAACGGCTCAGCTTTATAATTCACGTCATACCTAAGTTACAGAAAAACTTAAGATCGATATAGAAAGTTACATTACAGCTTAATCGAGAGTCTTTAATTATGGACACCACTACGATTACCACTGAAATTGTTGAGCTGTTGTGCCGCATTAGTCGGCAAAAGCTGCGCGAACAAGATATCACTCCTTTGGTAGTGTTTCTGACTGCTCTGATTTCCATCCTGCGCGGAGTGATGATTATTGACAGGACGATCGCAGTTGAAGAAGAAGAACGGCTGCAAAAGACTCTCAAAGCCTTTGCCAGCGGCGACCGCGATCGGATCGAACTAATTCAGCGCCTTGTCAAAGGAGTATCGAAACAGCAGGTTTACTTCAACCCCACGGAATTGCTAACCCTGACAGCTTTGTTCTCAGAATCTGAAAAACTGTTGCTCATCGGTTCCGGCTACGAAATGTCAGCGGCCGACGGACACATCGATATGCGGGAGCAAATGTACTTACAGTCGATCGCAAATCGGCTCGGCCTCGACTCCAGACACATTGCAGTCATAGACACTTTATTTACTAAAGAAGGAACCCTCGACTCAGAAGCTTTTGCCGAAGTTAAAGCTTTACTCGATCCCAGCGAATTCGAGTCCCGCGATCCGGTATTTGGCAAAGCAGCAAAGCACTTGCTGAGTATTTTACTCCGCCAATAATCCAGCCCCTATAATTTTTTGGGCAGTACAAAGTAGTGAGAGAGGATTTCGAGGATTTGACGCTGTTTCCAATTGAGATGGGAATTGGGCGCTCTTACCCTCAAAAACCGGGTTGGTTAACCCCTACCAAGAGCGCTGCACGGCGTATGTTGGTGAAAAACCTGGTTTCTGCCTAAGTCCCGCTTTATTTTTTTGGCAAGAGTCGATCGACCCTTGTATCCCATTGAACCGAATCCCTCTAAAATCTAAAAGCGACTTGTCGCTGCCTTGATTGACTCAGCTCAATCTCCAATCTCAAATTGATTGATTATGCAAATTGAATGGCAAACCGCCAAAACCTACGAAGACATTCTGTATCACAAAAGTGGTGGCACCGCCAAAATTACCATCAATCGACCTCACAAACGGAACGCTTTCCGTCCCAAAACCGTGCAGGAACTGTGCGATGCCTTTACTGATGCCCGTGAAGACACAAAAATCGGCGTTGTCCTTTTCACCGGTGCCGGGCCTCATACAGACGGCAAATACGCCTTTTGCGCCGGCGGCGACCAAAGCGTGCGGGGTTCGGCGGGATATGTAGACGAAGGTGGCATACCCCGCTTGAACGTGCTCGACTTGCAGAAGTTGATTCGATCTATGCCCAAAGTTGTAATTGCTTTAGTTGCAGGCTACGCAATTGGAGGGGGTCACGTTCTGCACTTAATTTGCGATTTGACGATCGCTGCTGACAATGCTATTTTCGGACAGACCGGCCCCAAAGTCGGCAGTTTCGACGGTGGTTTCGGAGCTAGCTATCTCGCCAGAGTAGTCGGCCAGAAGAAAGCCAGAGAAATTTGGTTTTTGTGTCGCCAGTACAGCGCGCAGCAAGCCCTAGAAATGGGTTTAGTCAACTGCGTCGTGCCCGTCGAACAACTAGAAATAGAAGGGATTCAGTGGGCTGCGGAAATCCTCGAAAAAAGTCCGATCGCGATTCGCTGCTTGAAATCCGCTTTTAATGCCGACTGCGACGGTCAAGCCGGTTTGCAAGAACTGGCGGGAAATGCCACTTTGCTGTACTATATGACGCAGGAAGGCGCCGAAGGCAAACAAGCCTTTTTAGAAAAACGGCAACCTGATTTTAGTCAATATCCTTGGCTGCCATAGCTGGATGGAGAAATCAGTTTTTTTTATGCGCTCATATTAAAGTAGATGCTGCTGAGTTTTATGAGTTAGTAAAGCCAAATGCACGCGCTCGTCCAAAAGTGTCAGTATGGATACCAGTTCCCAAAAAGAATGAAACTGCTTTGCCAGATCCAAACCATGATAGTCATCAGTGATTCCCCAATCGAAAATTGACAATCGAAAATGGTATGAGCTGTCCTGCTGCAGACTAACTAGACCGAGAATGCTGCAGCGGATTTTTCGGTTAAGGTTGTGCCTGTAAGCTGGCCGGCATGGCGATCGGAAAGAGTGACGGTGGCATCCTGCAGCGTCAGAGTCGATTCTTGCCACAGTCCAATTTCTTCTATGTTTTCCCAAGATGACCTAAAAGGCGAAACCGCTAAAGCACAAGCTTTCCACTGACTTTGAACCGGGCCGCCTAGTAAAGCGCAAACACCCCCGCGTCTGCCTTCAGGGGTATAGTGACGGCAGTGACCACAAGCTGAAGTTAAAGGTGAAGTTAAGGAGGTTTGCATAAAAGTTCTTAGGGAAATCATTTTCATCTCTAATTCTCCCTTGCAGAGCTAGTCTGCCTTAGAGCCTCCCAACCTTTATGCTGTCTGGGTTGTAGCGATCCCCGGAGCATAATTAAATTTTATAATTTATTTATAATCTCGTTATATATAGAAACAATTAGCTCGGTCGTTGCTCATTGTATAGGTAAAAACCCAGGTTAAAAGTTTATAAAGCCGTTAGGGATCAAGAAAAAGTACAAATGCCCAACCAGTATGAGAGGTTACAAATAAGCGGTAGCAGAGAATACAAAAATTGGCTGAGAGTGTCGGTAAGCAGCCTCCGGGAAACAGCAACAATTGAGTTTTCCACTGAAAATGAAAAATAGCTGCCGACGCGCGAGCCCCTGTTGCATTGACGCCAAAAGTAGCTAATCATAAAATAGGCAAGTTTTCAACCTTCATGTTTATCTCTACAATCAACATATTAAAATTAATTCAGAGGCGGTAGGAGTTTTGCTAATGAGTAAGCGTTCTTCGGTTGAATCCCCAAATCATCAATCCTCTTCAACCCCAATCAACCCTGCTTTGCAAGCAGTCCTGGGGAGTCTAGATGTAAACCTAGAAGCAGAACTGACAACATACAGAAGGCACAGGAGGCGCGCCGAACAGTGGGTGTCGCCCTCAGTTCGTACCGGCAAGCAAACAGCCACAACCGAGCAACAGCTAGCCCAAAATTTGCCGCCAGAGACTGCGGAGGAAACCCAGCAGCCCCTATCGCTGCCGCTATCCCTTGCCGGCACTCAGGGCGATGCCCCGCTAGCAACTACCAGGGGTGGCACAAAATTATCTAGCAGTGCCTTCGCACCCAACAAGTATCTCGAATCAAGCGAAAAACTGATCGAAAGTTTGGACGAGTCAAAAGCTGAGCCTACAGTAGAACGCAGTTTAGCCGCCAGTTTGTTAACTCCCTTGGGACTGAGTTCGATGCTGCTGTTTTTGCTGTCATGCACAGCTTTGGGCTACGCAGTCATGTACCCGTCAAATCTAGTTAAGATGGCCGGCCTGAACCGTTTGCTCGATCGCACCTCACCCTCTCCCAGCGACAGTCCCGCCTCTACTGCCATCTCAGATAGCAGCACCAAAGAACTACCGAAAGCACCAAATCTGGTATCCAAGGAATTTGTCGAGCTAGATTTGAGCACTCTCAGCAATGTCAAGCCGACAGTCAGCCCGATTCCTTCCCCGTCACCCAAAGCATCAATCCCCCCAACTCCGCCAGCGCCTCCGGGCCCCAGCGGGGCTGTGCCGATTCCTACAGAAGACGGCAACCCGGCCAGAGGCAGGGAACAAGGACTCAACAATCTGAGCACGGCTTTGCTTCCCACTCCCAGCCCCAGCGCCGCCCAGCCTGTGCCGACACTGCCGACACTGCCTCCAACACCCTCCCCAGCCCAGCCTGCAGCCACATCCCCGGCGACAGCATCCCCAGCCGCCACCTCCCCAGCCGCCGCATCCCCGGCGACAGCATCCCCAGCCGCCACACCCCCGCTGGGAAGGCCTGCACGGGCTGCCGACGGTTTCTATTACGTTGTCACCGATTACACAGACGAAAAATCGCTGCAGCAAGCCAGAACCGCAGTTCCCGATGCCTACGTGCGGAACTTCTCAAAGGGTGTCAAGATCCAAATGGGGGCTTTGAACGATGCTGCCTCAGCAGAACGTTTGGTGAAAGAACTCCAAGAAAAAGGGGTGAAGCCACAATACTATCAACCATAAATTAGGCAAAGACAATTAAACTAATGATCGGGGAGTAGGTTGGGCCCAGGCACGAACCCTCGGTTTCGCTTCACCCAACATTTGCTCAGTTTTGATGGGTAATGCTCGCGCCCTACCCATCCTAAAAATAATCATGACGACCTAACTTAGAGGGAATTAAAATTTCACAATTAAAAATTAAAAAGACGATTGATAAGTATTCATTTTTAATTTTTAATGGTGATTTCTCTGTCTTAATTCTAAAGTTTAAAATTGGGAGACTGGCAAAATGGGATTATTCGATCGCCTATGGCGAGTGATTCGAGCCAATATTAACAGTTTGGTCGGCGCAGCAGAAGACCCAGAAAAAATTCTGGAACAGGCTGTAATGGATATGCAGGAAGATTTAGTGCAGCTCAGACAAGCTGTGGCAGGAGCGATTGCAGCTCAAAAACGCACTGAACGCCAGTGCTCCCAAGCTGAGTCTACAGCAGCAGAATGGCATCAGCGGGCGCAGCTAGCTTTGCAAAAAGGCGAGGAAAATTTGGCGCGGGAAGCTCTGACGCGCAAGAAATCTTATCAAGAAACGGCAACGGCGATGAAAGCCAGTCTGGATCAGCAATCGGCTGTTGTGAGTAAACTTAAAGAAAATATGCGGGCGCTCGAAAGTAAAATTTCCGAGGCAAAATCTAAAAAAGATATGTACATTGCCCGAGCTCGATCGGCTGCATCGTCGGAAAGGCTGCAAGAAATGATGGGCAATCTCAGTACCGGCAGCGCTTTGAGCGCGTTTGAACGGATGGAAGAGAAAGTCATGCAGCTAGAAGCTCGCTCCGAAGCAATCGCAGAACTCGGAACTAATGATTTAGAAAAGAAGTTTCTCTCTCTCGAAGGTGCCGACGATGTGGATACCGAGTTGGCGGCGATGAAAGCACAAATGCTTCCGGGCAACAATACACCCAAATTGCCGTCGAGCGAGCCGCCCGCATCCTGAACCCCGGCAACAGAACAAGAGTCGGGACGAGCAAAAACTTCTCAACAGCCTAGCTAGAGATGGCTCGAAGCCTGTTGGGGAATTCCCGGATCGAAGTTAAACTCAATAGGTAGGTGCATGAATAAGCTTGCCTGCATCACATTACTCGATCGCTTTAAACTGGATTTATCTGTCTGCAAAAATTGCCAAAAACTAAATCGCACTAAAAATCTGACCAGAGTGAATTTCACAACTGCGGGCTAGGGCTATCAAGCCTGCTTGCCGCCTACTTCGTACACCTCATTCAGGAAAAATAGCATTATGGGATTATTTGACCGCATTAGCCGAGTCGTCAAAGCCAATCTTAACGATCTGGTCAATAAAGCTGAAGACCCGGAAAAGATTTTAGAACAGTCCGTTACGGATATGCAGGAAGACTTGGTGCAGTTGCGTCAGGCCGTTGCCAGCGCGATCGCCACTCAAAAGCGCACCCAGACTCAGTACAATCAAGCTGAATCTCAGTCTAACCAGTGGCAGCAGCGCGCTCAGCTAGCCCTGCAAAAAGGAGACGAGACTTTGGCCAGGGAAGCGCTGGTTCGCAAAAAGTCTCACGCTGAAACGGCGGCTACCCTGAAAGCCAGTCTGGATCAGCAATCGGCTCAGGTGGAAAGTCTCAAGCGCAACTTGATCGGTTTGGAGAGCAAAATTTCCGAAGCTAAGACTAAGAAGGATATGCTCAAAGCAAGGATATCCGCTGCTAAGGCTCAGGAACAGCTCAACAATACCATTGGCACCTTGAATACTGGCAGTTCAATGGCGGCTTTCGATCGCATGGAAGAAAAAGTTTTGCAGATTGAAGCTCGCGCGGGGGCTTCGGCAGAATTGGCCGCCGGCGGCAGCAATTTAGAGGAACAGTTCCGCTTGCTCGAAAGCGGCGGTGATGTTGACGACGAGTTGGCTCAGATGAAAGCTCAACTGACCGGGGGTTCTGTGTCTCAAGGTCAATTGCCTGCAGCGGGTAAAACGGCAGCAGCTAGTAGCTCGGAGTCGAGCCCGGTGATTGATGCTGAGTTGGAAGAATTGCGATCGCAGCTCAATAAAATGTAGTAATCTGTATCAAAATTTACCTATTTCTGAGATCGCAGGTTTGATAAAATTCTCCGCCGACCTACAGGACTAGCTTGGGAGGTCGGAGTTTTTTTGACTAATTCTTCTATGCACAAAGTAGGAATTATGTCAACTATATTTATATTGATTTAAGGAATTAAGTGTTTAAAAAGTGATAGAGTAATTTTATTCCTTGCAAGATGGCTAGCTTGGGAGGTCAATCGATTTGAGATTTTAGATTTGAGATTTTAGATTAAAGAATTGAAGCATTGGCCCCACGGATAAATTCCGGGGGCAAGTTTCATCGGATACAGGTTTTTTATTTCTGGACAGATGAATCACGTGGCGGGTATCCTGGATGCTTTCGGTCGGAGTTTTTTTCAGTAATTGTTAAGTACACAAACTAGAGTTGCTGTCAACTATCTTCATATTGAGTTAAGGAATTAATTGTTTAAAAAGTGATAGAGTGGTTTTATTCCTTGCAATTGCGTCGGTCTCGCCCGCTCGTAAGTGTAAATAACTATCAAATATGGCTAATCTGTCATGCCCGTGCAATCTTCTAGAGGCTTTTGTAAAATCAAGTTTTTCAAGGCATTAGCGCTTGGTTTTTCAATGGCAGCTATTTGCCCCGCACTGCTATCAGCTCTAAGTCTTGGCGAGTCGATGGTTGCTACCGACTCAGGGGTGCAAGCGCCAATTTTGCATGAGAATTTACCGTCTCAATTCAAACTAGATCAAGAAACAGCAGACGATCGCGATCGGCTTCGTGATTTATACTCGGGTTCAGAATTAGATAGAGACACTACAGAGCAAGAAAATAGCATCCCGGAGTTCGATCAATCAACCCAAAGTGAGGCCCCAGAAACTATCCCTCCATTGCCGAACCGAGGAGAAAACAGACACGAATTTCCGATTCCCAACCCGCGGCTGCCAAATCCGGCTCCCCTCCCGTAACCCGCGCCGCCAGCGCCCTTGCTTTCAGCCGAACAGCTTTTGCCGCCTGCTGTTCCCGCGCCGGCACAGCCTGCAGAATTGCTAAGATTGCGGGTACGATAAAAGTCGCTCGATTTGAAGTAGTTGGCAGTTGACTTACCGCGAGCCGATCGTGCAAAATCCGAGAAGAGAAATTGCCATCGGTATTGGTACCAGCAGGCGAGAAAGCGATACATCTTTGCTGGGAAAGGATTTTCCGCTGTCGCCGGAAGCAGATAATCGGGGTAGACATCCGGTTGCGGTGCTGAGGCTGTTTCAGGATTTTACTCAGAGGGGAGAGAGATGTCTTGGCGGCGCGATCGCAGTTTTGTCAGGGAGTGGCAGCATTTGGCGCTACGGTGAGCAGCAGCAGCCCTGACAGTCGATTTTTGATTTGGCGGGGTCAATTGCAGTACGTGCGGTTGTTGGTTCCTGAGAGGCTGCTGCGGGTGCGATCGGATGTGGAATTGGCTGGGGCAGAGCTTTTGTCGATCGAACCATTGGGTATAGGGGGCTCAGACACATTGCGGGGCTACCGTCAATCGATTTTAGATTTTAGATTTTAGATTTTAGATTGACTTGCGCGAGATAAATGCGGGGGCTCTTCTGATTTTAGATTTTCGATTTTGGATTGATTCCACGGATAAATCACGTGGCGGGTACCACCTTTGAAATTCCTGGTCAGGAGGCTTTGCTGGCCGATAGCGGGATTTGTGATTCAGCCGAGTTGCGGTATCCGATGCAAGCGCACCCGCGACAACCAAGGAGTTTTGCAGGTGACGGCGTTTGTGGATTTTGGCAATGTTTGGAATCCCAGGGAAAGCGCGGTTTTGGAAGCGAATACTTTGCTGTCAGCGGGATTGGGCTTGCGGTGACTGTACGGCGAGAGGTGGAATAATCGCGAAGGCTGGGGAATTCCTGTGATTGATATTAAGTCGAGTAATACCAATTTTTTATGAGGCCCCGTAGAATCTGATCCCCCCTAACCCCCCGCCGGAGGGGGGGACAAGATTCTTCTCAAAGTCAACCCCTACTCCCCAACAACCAGGGGGATTTAGGGGGAGCGAGATATGTGCAACTTCACATTAAATTGGTATAACAGGAGTTTACAAGAGCGCGCGCTGTATTTTTCTGTATAATTCAAACATTTTTAGGAAAAGAGTCGTTTTGCCCTTGGCGGAACTGAGCAATTCCGCTATATAGTAATAAGTATCATTTGGCACTCATCTGTAGATGCCAAGAGTGTATTTTACTGATAATCTTTAAATTAAACTATGTCTAAGGTGCGGTTGTTGCTTTTAAGTTCTTTTGCTTCCGGTTTTGGGCTTTGCTCAATCATTTTGGCGATGTTTACGATGACTTCCAGGCTGTCGTTTACGTCTTTTTTTACATTTGTTTTAACTTTGGTGTTTTTTGGAATTAATCTGCTTTTTGCTTTGCATTATTATACATCGCTTACTAAGCAATTGAGTGTTAAAAATAAAAGGAAAGCGAGAATTTAGCGGTTGTGAAGCAGAAGCGGAAAAAGGCATGGATAGTTTTTTATGGAATTTGAATGGAATCCAGACAAAGCGACACTAAATGTTGAGAAGCATGGTGTTTCCTTTCAAGAAGCCACAACCATATTTAATGACCAGGAATTTCTTGATGGTACCCGCCACGTGATTTATCCGTGGAATCAATCCCAAATCGAAAATCCTCAAGCCCGCCGCATTTATCCGTGGGGTCGCCTCTAAAATCTAAAATCTAAAATCTAAAATCGATTGACCCGCTATCTGTAACTTTTCCCGATCCTCAGCATTCCATCGGAGAAAGCCGGTACGTTATTATTGGTATATCCAGGTAGGGACAACTTTTAATTGTTGCATACACCGATCGAGGAGAAAAAGTAAGAATCATCAGTGCCAGAAAAGCTACCCGCCAGGAGCAGAGGTTTTATGAAGAAGGATATTGAGAACGAAATGGAAGACGAATTACTTGCTGAGTATGACTTTGCTCAGATGAAAGGAGGTGTTAAAGGCAAGTATGTTGAGCAATATCGTGCAGGGACAAACTTGGTGCTTTTAGACCCCGATATTGCCCAAGCTTTTCCTAATGATGCAGCAGTGAATGACGCATTGAGGATGTTAATCAAAATTGCACAGCGCCAACAGTCAAATCCTGCGGTGCAGCGCAGCCACGAAGGATCTCAACTTTGAGAAGGCGATGTCAGGAGATTGTGCGATCGCCCATATTATTTATTTATTTGCCCAAAAAGCGATCGCCTCTGGGTTGAGACAATTATCTAGCTGTCAGCCATAATTATTTAAGGTCTAATTATTTAGGAGGTGCGATCGTGGTTATAACTCAAACCAACCCGCCAAATCTTCCCGATGCGACAAAGACTCGCTTTACTCCAGATGAATACCGGGCGATCGAGGAAACTGCTGAAGAACGTCACGAATACTGTAACGGAGAGATTATCGCTATGCCAGGAGGTTCCCCCCCTCACAGCCGTATTACCGTAGACATTACGACTTTTCTTAACGTGGCTGTGCGAGACACAAATTTTCAAATCTATAACGGCGATCTACGCATTTGGATTCCTAGCTTCAATCATGGAACTTATCCCGATGTTATGGTCGTCAATGGTGAACCGGAATTCAATGGCGATCGCACGGATGAAATTCTCAATCCTTTACTGATTGTGGAAGTTCTTTCGCCATCTACGGAAGCTTACGATCGAGGTGAAAAGTTCCGAAAATATCGCTCTCTTGCTAGTTTTTGTGAATATTTGCTGGTGAGTCAAGCTGAACCATATATTGAGCAATATTATAATGGCGATCGCCAAAGTAGTGATCGTTGGCAATGGCAAGTTTGCGATCGGCTCGATCGGGCGATCGTCCTGCACAGTTTAAATATAGAACTTCCGATGTCGGAAGTCTATCGCCGCATTAGTTTTTAAGGGGTATTTTTTCGAGTTTGAAAGGGATTGTGTTTAACTAGAAATATAAGTTTAGGAAAAGCTATGGCTACTCTAATTCAAAACGCTACAGAAAACCAACTTGAAACACCAGCGGATAAAAAAATCTGGACTGATGCCGAATTCATGGCACTCAACCGAGACGGACACCGGTATGAGATTGTAAATGGAGAACTAATTGACATGGGAAATTCGGGTGCAAAACACGGTTATGTTTGCAGTATATTGATGATTTTGCTAGGTGGTTATGTCCACATTCAAAAGCTAGGCGCGATGTTCGACTCTAGCACTGCTTTTAAAATGAAATCAGGAAACAAGCGATCGCCCGATGTTTCCTTCATGGCAAAAGAACGCCTGCAAGGGCTAGATGATCTCCCCGATGGCTTTCTAGAAGGTGCGCCGGATCTTGCCGTAGAAATCCTTTCTCCTGGCAATACAGTGGCAGAAATTCACGACAAACTCGTAGAATATTTCGAGAATGGGGCGCGTTTAGTCTGGGTGATTCATCCTCAAGAACAGTATGTGTTAGTTTATCGATCGTCCCAAGAACCCGATCGCCTGCTTAAGTCCGTTAACTCCCTCGATGGGGAAGAAATCGTCCCCGGCTTTACTCTTGCGATTGCCGAGTTATTTCAAAAACTGGCTTTTTAATGAAAGTGCGATCGGACTCTGGAAAATGGCGAGTAGTATTGATAATTTAACTTAGACAGCTAGTAAGACCGAATCCGAAAATTGCGGGTAATCAGCTAGTAATATAAAACTAAATTCTAGGAGGCTATAACGATGACAAACATATCCAACGAACAAACAGCGATCGTCCGTACAGAAAGAGGACTGTCCATCGCAGGTACGCGCATCACCATCTACGACATCATGGACTATGTGACGGCTCAATATCCGCCTAAGTTTATCAGGGGATTGTTTGACCTTACAGAGGAACAAATTAATGCGGCTTTAACTTATATTGAGGCAAATCGAGCTGATGTTGAAGCTGAGTATCAAATGGTTCTTAAAGAAGCTGAAGAACTGCGGCTGTACTATGAAGAAAAAAATCGCGATCTCATTGCCCGAATTGCCGCCCAACCACCCAAACCTGGTGAAGAAGCTATTCGAGCCAAACTTCAAGCAGCAAAAGCCAAACTTAAGTCTCAGCCATGAATTTTTTAGTCGATCATAATTTGAGAGGACACGCCGTACTTCTCTCAGGTAGCATTGTGAGTAGTGGCTGGCTAGATTGGGTTCTCATTCGATTTATCACCTTTGATGAAATGAGCCTGCCGATCGATAGTGACGATCGGGTAGTTTGGCGGTTGGCTCAATCAAACCCGATGATTTTATTGACAGCGAATCGGAGTATGAAGGGCGATAACTCTCTGGAACAAGTGATGCGCGAGGAAATTACTTCTAAATCATTACCCGTGATTACTATTGGCGATGCCGATCGCTTGTTGAATGACTCTGAATATCGGCAGCGTTGTGCAATTCGTCTGGTTGAAATTGTGATTGATCTTAATACTTATATGGGTGTAAGTCGGCTTTTTATCCCATGAGGTTGGTCGAGATTGTTGAAGAAGTGCGATCGCACTCTATCATAACGTCATCAGCTAAAAATCCCAAAAGGAGATTGCTTTAATATGTTAACTAAATACATCCAAGCTGCGATGAAGCAAGCTAAGTATGAAATTTTCCCTGATGATGGGACTTTCTACGGAGAAATTCCTATCTGTGAGGGAGTCTATGCAAATGCTGTAAGTCTCGAAGCTTGTCGAGAAGAATTGCAAGAGGTATTGGAAGACTGGATTTTACTTGGTCTCACCCTGAAACTTCCTTTACCAGTTCTTGATAATATCGACCTGACAATTACTAAAGAAGTCGCCTGATGCCCCCTTTAAAACCAATCAAACGTCGAGACTTAATTTATTACCTAAAACAACTGGGATTTGACGGCCCCTATTCGGGAAAAAGGCATCAGTTCATGTTGAAAGATAACCTTCGCATTACCATCCCCAATCCTCATCAAGGTGATATCAGTGCCAACTTTTTAGCTAAAATTTTGGGACAGGCTAAAGTTGATATTAGTGATTGGGAAAACCTCTAATTTTTTGACTGCTATGTAAAAATAATTTTGTGGAGTCAGAAACCGGTTTTTTTTGCAAAATCGGGCGTGGGAATTCCGAGATTGTCGCAAAAACCCGGTTTCTTGGATTTTGGGTTTTCTCGTGGGTAGTCAGAAACCGGGTTTCTTCCTAAATCTGGGTGACGATGCGTAAATTATCGCAGAAACCCGGTTTCTTGGCCTCAACGCAGGTAAGTCCTGCTTCGGTTAAACTAAGGCTCTATAATACAACTATCCAATAGTTTTATAGGAACAAATGAGAGGGGTAAAACAACTATTCCTAAGCAGCTTTGCTATTATTACTTTGAGTTGGGTTTTGGGAACTCCCATTCAGAGGATACCAGAGGCGATCGCTCAAACACAAGTTCCCATGAGATTGCAACACGCGGAAGGAACTTATACCCTTACGGTGTCAGAAACCAATACCACAAAATCTGCTTATGGGGGTCAGTTGCGCCTCTATGACGTGCATATTGCCAAGATGTTTGAGGTGACATATTCGGACTGTCAGGAGATACCCAACGCTGGCGGTAGGACTTGGTATTACTTCGCTGGAAATGGTAAAATTGACATGGGGCAATTCAGAATCAACTGTCAATTGGCTAGCGATATTGCTAATACTTATGGTTTAGGGAAACCAGAGCGTACTGCGATCGAATATTCTCAGGGGGAGGCGGGGCGGCCAATATCGAGGACTCGTTCTATTCCAATTTTAGATATTACTGGTAATAAAATTCAGCGGTGGACGAATTTTGTGCAAGGGTTTCGCCCTCAGTCTGCTAATTCTGAAGGAGGTAATTCTCGATCGAGTATTTCTTTTCCAGTTCGTGAAATTCTATCGCAGATTGAAGGTAAGACAAGAGTACCAATTTTTCTCCCCAGTCAGCTTCCATTCTCAGAAAAAATTTACTTAAAAAACCGAGTAGAAACAAATGGCTATAGTGTTGACATGGGCCACATACCTAATTGCAGCAGTACGCCTTGCTATATCGGGAGTATCTCAGCAGAAAGAGGTGGAGAACCAGCCCAACCACCCCCTAGAGGATTCAGGAGTGAATTCAAAACCATTCAATTAGCCGGCAGAACACAAGGAGTTTTTTCTAATGGCTGCGGTGCTTACTGCACGGCCTTAGTTGAATGGCAGTATCAAGGCGTTTTGTATCGAGTAACGATGAAGAATGGGCGAGAGGAAACGCTAGTTCAAATAGCTAATTCTGCTATTGAAGCTGGGCCTCGCTAGTTAAAGGTGGATAACAGTGCGTCAGGGCAAGTCCTATTCTCCAATTGGAGATTTATTTTCCCTGACGCAGCGTAAAACTGCTATGTAAATAGAAAGCATATCAATTCTAAACTTTTAAGCCGGAAATTTCGCCTGCCAAACATTGTTTTTAATTTGTTCCTCTAATTCATTGACCACCCACATTACACTATGTTCGGGTTCGCTCAAAATAGATTTTTTAATGTCATGTAAAGAGTTGACTAAATCTTCACGCAAACGGGGCTTGTCTTCTTTAACTCCTTGCGTATAATCCCAATAATCCCAAGCGATTAAACCTATGGCAAGGGTAGGCTCAATCATACTGCCTAGTTTCGCAGAAAGAGCAGCTACAGCTTTACTACCTGCTTTAGCAGCAATTGTAGCCGTAATTTTAGCAGTTCCAGCAGCACCTACAAATCTTACTAAAGATACTTCATCTCCTCGTTCATTTTGTAGCCTAAAATTTATACCTTCTAAATATTTAACCCAGTCGGATTGGGGAATTGTATACATTTTTGGTACATCATCAAACTCCTTAGATAATTGTTCAATATAAAAATTAGCCGTATCGATTACTATGGTATGAAATTTCATCTCGGCTGAATTTGCTTGCAATACTCTCCTCGAAAATTCTCTTTGAATATTGTCATTTATGCTTTTGGCAATCTTTTCATTGACTATAGTCGGATTAAACCCATTCATAACATTCTCGCCTATATATTGAAAAAGAACACCAAATTCTTGCTGTTTCTGATTAAAATAATTAAAATACCAATTTAAAAAATCCGTATCAATTCGATTTATTAAATCAGCTTCCCACCGATTCAATTCATTGTTAGCATATTGTTTAGCACTTTGATTGGCACTGTTCACAGCTTTTTTGAAAGCTTCTTCTCTTCCACCAAAGGCCACTAGAGATTGAGTAACTTCTAGGGAGGGAGGAGAGGTTAATTCTGCCGCCAAAGCCTGACTCATAACTAATCGTCCCAGTAACGGGATGAATACAATTAGAATTATAATCGACCAAATAATGATACTAACTATCTTAGAAATTTTGACAATCCGCGATTTTTGAGTAGGTTCTTCAGTAAGCTGAGATTCACCAGATTCTTTAGCCTTCAACTCAATGGTCACTAATTCTTGAGCGCCCAAGACATCAGTTAATTTTTGATCTAGCTTTTTGGCAATCAACTGACGACCATAAGGTATTCCATTTGAATGACAAACAAGGTTATTCTTTTCGTCTAAAAACACCTGTCCTAAAATTTGCCCTTCGGGATGCTCTTGGCGAATAATTGCTCCTTTTTTTAAATTAGGAGTTCCTGGACGATCGCTCTGGAAATAACTGATAGCCTCCTCAAAGGTTATCCCCTCTAAAACTTCAGGTGTCCCCAGAATGCGTGGCAAACATTTATTAAATTCGCCAACTATCCGCTGCACATCCCCAGAAGTGAGTTTCTGCTCTCCTTGAGAGGCATCTTTGGCAAACCAGTTAAACGGTGTCATATTTCCTCCAGAGCATTTGATAACTTATAAACTTCTACTATATTCCTTATATCTCTCCTGATCGTAATTTAATATGAAAATGTATTTTTGGCTATTCATAAAAGTGTTATTTAGTGTACAGTTACCTTTTTTTTAAAAATTTATTAAGAAGAAAAAGTGTTATTTAGTTTTCCAGGTGTGATAAAGTGTGATAAAGTGTGATATAGTGTGACGACCAAAACTCAACCCCCTTTTAGGTATGGACATCCAAGAGGTTTTACAATGGACTGACGAGCAAGTATTTGTGAAGACGGGAAAACATATTGATTCATTACAAAGCTCTATCTTAAAAGAAGTTTGGGAGGGGGAGAAATATCATAAGATAGCTAAAAAGTGCAATCGTAGTGAAGATCATATTAAACAAGTTTCTAGGAAATTATGGAAGATGCTTTCTGACATATTGGGAGACGATATTAAACAATCTAATGTTCGCTCTATTTTAGAAAGCAAAGCAGTATCTAGTATTTACAATTTTGGTAACTCTTCACAGATTGTTAATAGTAAAATTAATAGAACTCATATCAATATCTGTGGAGAAAAAAGGCAAGATGCAGAAGAGGCCAAGCAGCGATCGCCCTCACCCCCAGATTCTCCCCAAAATCAAGCCCGATCGCCCATAATCGATTTAACAGACGCACCCGAACTCCCTTACTTTTACGATCGCACCTCAGAACTCTCCACCCTCAAACAATGGATTTTACAAGCCCACACCCGCTTGATTACCGTCTACGGCTTAAGTGGAATTGGCAAAAGTGCGATCGCCCTCAAACTCATCGAACAAATTCAAACCGAATTTGATTATATTATTTGGTTAAGCCTCACCAACACTCCCACACTTTCAACCCTCCAAACCGAACTCAAGCAGTTTTTTGGGCGATCGCAACAACCCCCATTACCCACAATCATCGATTATTTCCGATCTTCTCGCTGTCTAGTCATTCTTGATGACGTACAGAATATTTTTAGTAGCAGTCAATTAGCAGGTCAATATTTAGCAGGCTATGAAGACTATGGCAAATTTTTTAAACAAATTGCCACATCCTCCCATCAGAGTTGTTTAATCCTCCTCAGTTGGGAAAAACCCAAAGAAATCGCGAATTTAGAAGCCGAAAACCTCTCCACGCGAAGCTTACACCTCAAAGGGTTAGGACAACAAGCCACAGAAATTTTCCAACAAAAAGGATTAGTCGATGAGGAAAAATGGTCAGACTTGCTCGCCCTTTATCAAGGTCATCCTTCCTGGCTAAATATAATTGCTGCCACTATTTTGGAGTTATTTGATGGTAGCGTTTCCCGGTTTTTGTCCGATGTAAATGATTTATTTTTAGGTGACTTAGAACCCATCTTAGAATCTCACCTAGAGCGTTTATCAGACTCCGAAAAAAAGGCGTTATACTGGTTAGCAACTCAAAATGAAAGTGTAGATATTTCCCGAAAAGCTACTGAGAGTGAATTATCCCAACCAGAATTTTGGCAAGCCATACAATCTTTAGCGCGACGCGGCTTAGTGGAAAAAGTGTTAGTAGGAGGGCGATCGCTCTTTTTCCTCAATCCCGTATTCAAAGCATACATTCAGTGCAAGTTAAATCTTATATAAGCTATGGGTAATTTCACCCGATCGCAAAGCAATTAAACCACAGAATTACTCTTTTCTATTCTACAACGATCGCATAAAAGCATTCACCGCATCATATTGGTCGGCCATACGCGAATAGAATTCGATCGATCGCAAATCCAACTTGGCCAACAGTTCACTCTTACTCACCAACTCATATCCCGTTGGACGCAAGCAATAAACCCAAATTACACCATCCTCCCAAAACCAAACCTCCTGCACTCCAACCCGACGATAGATTTCCAGCGTATCAATTCCACCACTCGTCACTGTCACAAGGAAGATGTTACCAAAGAACCGTGCACGGCGGAGAACAAAGAACCACCGAAGACACCAGCAACTCCCAACATAGCGACAGTTAAACTGATGAGGGTTATTAGCCAAGCTGATGAAACCAGAGACAGGGCCGAACAAAGTCGATCGCTAGGTAGATCGAGATGACAATTTAATTATGCCCGCACCAACTCCAACCGATATCGGTACAAAGCCACAGGATGCCCGCCAGCCGCAAAATAATCCGGGTCTTGCGGCGACAAATAAATCGCTGTCACCTGATCCGCCTCAATTCTTTTACCCGCAGAATCGCCATTTTTCCCGCCTGCAACAACTCGATAAGCCGTTGTTGTTTCCACCTCGTTTAAATAAATATCAGACTCTCCCCGAAAAATCTGCTGAGAAATCTCTGTAGACACAAACTCGCGAGGATTCGGCGTCTCAGTTCCCCGACTGGTAACAATCGAAATTAGTTGGCGTTCCCCTTTCAAAACAGTAATTTGGCGGTTGGGATTGGTCGGATCGACTTTCACCGAAAGTACGCCACGATCGCCTAAATAAGCCTTGGCAATATTCAAACCGTTAAAAGTGCGATCGGCTACAATCTTTTGAGCATTTTTAAATGTATAATTAGAAATTAACCCAATATTTTTTTCAGGTTGAAATCGCACTTTAAATAATACTGGATGCTGCAAATACTGGCGGTTGCTTTCAAACCCAGGCGTCACAATATTTGGCGCTAAAGGAGCGGCTAAATCCACCAAAGTGCTCGCCACATTCCAATTGCCGGCCATCCAGTCGGGATATACCAAATCTCCCTTAGCTACAGCGATAGGAGGCTTGCTTTCCCAATTAGGAAAACTTGATATGCGATCGCCCAAAACCCCCGCTATCGCAGCCCCACCCCACAGAAGTACCGCCAAAACCAGACAAAAAGCCCAAATTACCTTCATACCCAATTACATTCAAACAACTAATTTTCTGTCTCTCTTTCTCTTCTCTGCGTTCTCTGCGCCCTCTGCGGTTCATTAATTCAAAAATTAGACAACAAATCAGTTAAACATCATATTTTATACCATTTTCATAAACAGGCAAGATGCCTGTTCCACAAAAATAAATGTTCTGCTTGTGGGGATTAGGGGTTGGGCATCCTACCCGCCCCCAATATGCAATTCAAAGATGGAAAAGCCGATTTTTTAAAGCGCCTCAACAGGTGCAGGTTCCCAAACTTCCCCGTATTTCTCCTTCAATTCGTGCCAATTTTCCACCTGTCCGGGTTCGTATTCCCCTGGCTTTCCCCACTGCAAAAACGCACTCAAAGCAGCCTCATTTTGTTCGTCGAGAAAACGGATTGCATAAGTAGTGAAATTGCCTCTTTTCGCCTCACCCGTTTCAAACTTCACCTGTTTTATTTTGTCCATATTTAGGTGAAACTCAAATATTTCGGCGTGCATATTGGCATATTTACCCTTCGGCAACTCCGCATAAAACAGCTTGTGAATTGAACCGCGCACTTCCAGCACAGCCGCGCTGCTAGTCACGATTAAACGCAGGGTGCCCAATTGTTCGCAAGCTTCTAAGAATTCTTTCAGATTAGGCATAATTTAATTTGGGAATTGGGTATTGGGCATGGGGAATTGGGCATGGGGCATGGGGCATGGGGCATTGGGCATGGGGCATTGGGCATGGGGCATTGGGCATTGATTATTGGTAATTAAAAACCACAATAACTAACAACCAACAACTAATGACTAATGACTAATGACTACTGACTAATGACTAATGACTAATGACTAATGACTAATGACTAATGACTAATGACTACTGACTAATGACTACTGACTAATGACTACTGACTAATGACTACTGACTAATGACTAATGACTACTGACTATGTTTCGTGCAGTTCATAAGCAGCGACAATCCGCTGCACTAGAGGATGTCGCACCACATCCGCCTGAGAGAATTCGCAGAAAGCAATGCCCTCAACGTTGCGTAGAATGTTTTGGGCGACTGACAATCCCGACTGTTGGTTTGGCGGCAAATCTGTTTGAGTGATATCCCCCGTTACTACCATTCTCGATCGAAAGCCCAGACGAGTCAACACCATTTTCATCTGAGCCGGCGTCGTATTTTGAGCTTCGTCCAAAATTACGAAAGCATTGCTGAGAGTGCGCCCCCGCATATAAGCTAAAGGAGCTACTTCGATCAAGCCTCTTTCCATTAAATCGGCCATTTTTTCAGGGTCGATCATTTCTTGCAGGGCGTCGTAAAGCGGGCGCAAATATGGATCGACTTTTTGCTGCAAATCTCCCGGCAAAAACCCTAATTTTTCGCCAGCTTCCACGGCTGGCCTTGTTAAAATTAGCCGTTCGTACTGCTTGCTCAACAGCGCTTGCACGGCGAAAATAGCTGCTAGAAATGTTTTGCCAGTACCAGCGGGGCCAATGCAAAATGTCAGGTCGTGCGTGCGTACTGCTTGGACGTATTGCCGCTGCTTGAAGGTTTTGGCTCTAATTTCTTCGCCGCGACGGGTTCTGGCGAGAACGTCTCGCTGCAAGTCTTGTAAATCGCCTTGGCGGTTGCTATCCAAAGCTTGGCGCGCCGTCTGGATTTCAACTCCGGTAATATTTTTGCCGGATTTCCAATAGTCGGAGAGCGATCGCACTAATTTATGACACAATTCTACTTGACTTTTTGTGCCAGAAATCAGCAGTTCTTGCCCTCGCATTACCAGGGTAGCACCGGTTTGCTTAGAGATCATTTTCAGGTTTTCTTCTTGATTACCGGCCAGCGACATTGCACTTTGAGTGCTCGGTAACTCTATTGTTAGTTTTTCATTCATGCCAACATAATCTCCTCCAAATAAGCAATTAAAAGTTAACAACTAAACGTTCAACCCGTCACTATTTGCGAACAAAAAGACGCCCGTTACTAGGTTTTACCTAGTATCTAAGGCGTCTTTTAGATTTAGCTCCCAAATGAGTTTGGTGCTTGAGGCACAAATCAAATCTCCCTTCTATTAAGTCAGGCAATTTTAGATTTTAGATTTGAAATTTTAGATCTTAGATTAACCTGATGCCGCTGACATTTGAAATTTTAAATTTTACATTTGTTTCCGATCGCAAAACCGGCAATTTCAAACCAAACGGAGCTTGTAATACAAAGTCTACAACAGGCAATCTAAAATCTAAAATTCTTTCTTGGCTCTGCAGTTAGTTAATAACCGCAGGGCTGTTTCATTCTCACCAAAAACATGAATTTTGACTCTTGTAGTGCTACCCCTACTCCCCGTGCCTACCCCCGACCTAGAGGATTCGATCAGCAGATCAGACCAAGAGGGCCGGCACGGGGGCACGGCCCCTACCGAGAATGAAACAGCCCTGGTTAATAACCGGGAGTATTTCTGCTCGTTCTAAACGTAGGTGTGTTAGTACGGCGAGGTTGTTCTCTCGGAGTTCTGCTAGCCAAGGGACTCGGCGACGGAGGTGGCGTCCGGGGTCGGAAGTCGCCTCGCGGCTCCCGCGAGCCACGATCTGGGCGGTCGCGATCCGGGCGATCGCGATCGCCCCTGGGCGGGCCAGATCCACGATCGCCCGCTTCACCATCGTATATATCTAAGTAGAGGGACTGACCCGCCGTCTGCGCCACCGCTTCGAGCGTAGTCCTAATTGCCTGAATATTGCGTCCACCCCTACCGTAAACCCGGCCTTTGTCCGGATCTTCAAAAGCAAGCCTAACCCAGACCCGCGATTGGCGCGGGTGCAGTTCGCAATCAACCCGCAAAGAGCCGGGGGTCTCTAAAAAAGGCCCAATTAAAAACTTAACCAGTCCAGCATAGTTGGGACTAGCTGACTGTTGCTGTGCTGGATTCAACGTTAGCTCCGGCTCCGACTTGTTCAAATACATGGGCTTTTCTCAGGATGTCACGCACGGTGTCAGTTGGCTGAGCGCCGTCTTGCAGGCGCTTGACAATCGCTGGAACATCCAGCCTGGTTTCGTTATTTCTGGGGTTGTAATAGCCGAGCTCTTCTAGGGGACGGCCGTCGCGGCGAGTAGAACTGTTCATCGCTACAATCCGGTAGCTGGTCTCGCGTTTTTTCCCGTATCTCTTCAATCGCAGTTTGATCATCTTCTTGCACAATAGTCTTGTTCCAATTCTAAGCTATTTTGTCAGTGCTCCTTCCTCGAACCCCAACTCAACCCCTATTTCTTAACCTCCGACCAAAATATCGCTACGATTTGCTGCCCCCAAGGCAGGTCTGGCGCCGTCAATGTGCGGTGTAATTGCTACTGGTAAAATCGATGCAGTTCCCCATTGCTGCACCAATTTTTGCAAAAATATATCTTGCTGCGCTCTCAAAGAGTCCCAATCGGTGCCGCGATTAATAATTGCAAACCAAACTAAACCCCGATCGCGCGTGGGTATAGCTCCAGCCAAAGCAATCACCGTGTCCAAAGTACCAGTTTTCACCACAGCCGATCGCGGAATGTGTCGGTATTCCAAAGTTCCTTTATCGCGCCCGGACACCGGAAACAAGTCAGCAACTGTCAGCCCAGTCGTCTGAAGGTTGCGCCCGATCGCCTGCATCATCCCGCAAGCCGCCCTCGGAGACATCTGATTTTCCACTCCCAGTCCCGAACCGTTAACTAATTGAAGTTCCTCCTCCGGCACCCCCGCAGCCCAAGTCGCTTGCTGCTGCACTATTTTTGCCCCGCCCAAATCGTCGGCCAGCATCTGAGCTATTTCATTATCGCTGTGGACGTTCATCTGCTTGAGAATTTCGGCTAAAGGAAGCGATCGGCGCTTCAGCAGCAAACGCCCCGAAGTCACAAATTTCTCAGCAATGACGCTGCCGGCCACCGTTACTTGCGGCTTTCTAGTTCCTGGAGCCATCTTAGAATACATTGCCACCACGTCCGCAGGCCAATTGCTACCCTCAAGAGCTTGCCGCAGTATCTCCCCCGCCACCAAAGGATCGGACTGATAATTCATGCGGAAATTGCCTGTCACCACCAAATTGCCCGCCACGCGCTCGATACCCATTTGATTGAGAGCATTGCCCACGGCGATCGCCTCCTCCCACACAAACAGCGGATCGCCCCCGCCGCTGACCACCAAATCTCCTTGCAATACCCCATTGCTAATCGGCCCCGTTGCTCGGAACCGCGTTTCAAATTGATAATCCGGGCCCCAAGTCTCCAGCGACGCCAGAGAAGTCGCAATCTTAGTCAGCGAAGCCCCAGGCATCAGCGTCTTCCCCTGCTGACTTACCAGCGGCACCATTCCCGCTTGCACCCAAATTCCCTGATTTCCATCAATCAGGTTTTTGTCTTTCAACTCTTTTAAATATTCCCGTACCGTCGCTTCTGCGGGCAAGTCTGGATTTGCCGCATTTATTCCCCCAAAAGCCAAATCTTGGGCCACCACTAACCCAGGTATCCCTCCCCGCCAAGCCAGCACGGACGCAGCATTAGGCGCGGCACTGCCTACCCCAGCCATGTCCAGCCACAGAGACATCATCCCTGAGCTAAATAAATCCAGCATTTTTTACTCCTAAAGTCAATCGATTTTAGATTTTAGATTTTAGATTTCAGATTGAAGAAAGCGCTCCCACTGATAAATCCAGGGGCAAGTGATGAGGATGGGGAGCTTTTTTCTCGCTCCACGGATGAATCCGGCGTTCCCGGACTAAAGTGCTTGCGGCCATGTAAACTATTTCATTGATTTTTTCAATATGCCGTCAAAAATAGTAAAGTAGTGACAAAACAAGTTCTATCAGAGTAGCCGGAAATAAGAATTGTCCGATCGGGCGATCGCCAATTGTAATTCTTTATTCAGACTTGTGGATTCACGCTCCTGACTTCCTGGTAGAATTTTTAGTGTTTCTCAAACATTGGTCAATGGGATCGACACGCGCAAGAATTGCAATAGACGCTATGGGTGGGGATCATGCCCCCGCCGAAGTTGTAGCTGGAGCGCTTAAGGCACAAGAAGAATTAGGCGTAGAGATTTTGCTTGTGGGCGACCCACAGCAAATAGAAGACTCGCTCCGGCAACAAGACGCGATCGGCCGCGTCTCTACAGGTCAGCTAGAAATCGTTCCTTCTGAAGGAGCGATCGAAATGCACGAAGAACCTTTGAGTGCCCTCAAACGCAAGCCCAACGCTTCGATTAACGTAGCGATGAACTTGGTAAAGCAGCAGCAAGCTGATGCTGTGGTGTCAGCCGGTCACTCCGGCGCGGCAATGGCTGCTGCCCTGCTCAGGTTGGGCCGGCTCCCCGGAATCGATCGCCCTGCGATCGGTGCGGTTTTGCCGACAATGATACCGGGCAGCGCTGTACTCATTCTCGATGTCGGCGCTAATGTGGACTGCCGCCCCAAATTTTTGGAGCAGTTCGCTCTTATGGGAACTATTTACAGCCAGTGCGTGCTGGGCGTCACCGAACCTAAAATCGGCCTGCTCAACATTGGCGAAGAACCTTCTAAAGGCAACGACGCAGCCGTGCGAACCCACCAGTTATTGGTGGACAACCCGAACATTCCTTTTGTGGGCAATGCCGAAGGCCGCGACGTGCTGTCGGGGAAATTCGACGTGATTGTCTGCGACGGGTTTGTCGGCAACGTGTTGTTGAAGTTTGCGGAAGCAGTGGGCGAAGTCGTAGTCCAGGTGCTTAAGGAAGAGTTGGTCAAAGGACTCCAACATCAAATTAACGACCCTATGCTGCAAAAAAGCTTGCAAGGATTTAAGCAGCGGGTAGACCACGTTGAACACGGCGGCGGTTTGCTATTGGGCGTTGCTGGAGTTTGCATTATCAGCCACGGTTCGTCTCAAGCTGGCTCGATTTTCAATGCCATTCGTTTGGCGAAGGAGGCTATTGACAACCAAGTGCTGGAGCGAATTCGATCGTCCAACAACCAAAGCGCTCTGGAACAAGAAGCTGTGAATTAGAGGCAGTAAGTAGGAATTAAAAATTAAAAATGTAAAATTAAAAATGTCAGCTTAAACCAACTGTTTTGCTTAAAAAAAAGTAATTTCAGCAGTTTAAAAAATAATTTTAATTGGTAGTTTTTAATTTTTAATTTCTCGCTCGATCGCTCATAAATGGAGAGGAATGTTGCAGCAATCAGGGTACGGCATTGCCGTCACAGGTAGCGGTTCTTGTACACCGCAGGTTTCGCTGGATAATAACGGTTTGAGTCAGATTGTAGAAACTTCTGACGAGTGGATTGGGGCGCGGACGGGTATTCGCTCCCGCAGGCTGGCGGACGCCCGCACTTCTTTGTGCGATTTAGCGTCCGAGGCATCGCTTCAGGCGATCGCAATGGCAGAAATTTCGCCGACAGATATCGATTTAATTATTTTGGCGACCTCAAGTCCTGACGATTTGTTTGGCACTGCCAGTAAAATTCAATATCAGTTGGGCGCAACAAAAGCTGTGGCTTTTGATTTGACAGCAGCTTGTTCGGGCTTTATTTTTGGTTTAGTGACAGCCTCGCAGTTCATTCGGACAGGGGTGTATCAAAATGTTTTGCTAATCGGAGCAGATATTTTGTCTCGCTGGGTGAATTGGTCGGATCGGGGTACTTGCATTCTATTTGGAGACGGTGCAGGTGCGGTGGTATTGCAAGCTTCAGAAGTCGATTCCTTTTTGGGATTTGAAATTCGCAGCGACGGCACGCAAAATTCGTCTCTCAATTTGGCTTACAAAGCCGAGTCAAAAGAATTAATTGAGGGCGTCAGCGTCGGAGTTGGCGGATTTCATCCCATCACAATGAACGGTCAAGAAATCTATCGCTTTGCCGTGAGAAAAGTGCCGGAAGTCATAGAAAAAGCTATGTTTCGGGCAAATATTAGCGCTGCTGAAATAGACTGGCTGTTGTTGCACCAAGCCAATCAGCGGATTCTCGATGCAGTTGCCCAAAGGCTAAAGATTCCCCCCGAAAAAGTAATCAGCAATTTGGCGAATTACGGCAATACCTCAGCGGCTTCAATTCCCCTTGCCTTAGACGAAGCCGTGCGTCTGGGTAAAGTTAAAGCGGGCGATACTATTGCTGCTGCTGGTTTCGGTGCTGGTTTGACTTGGGGGGCTGCGATTTTTCAATGGGGAAGGTAATACCATTTTCGATTTTCGATTTTCGATTTTCGATTGGGAATTACTGAGGAACTATGGGTTTGGAGCTGCTAAAGCAGTTTCATTATTTTTGGGAACTGGTATAATGTTTTGTGGCTTTAAACTTTGGCTAATGATTGTGGGGAGTGCGACCGCTGCATAATACAAATCCTTTAACAAGCCATACATAGGGCAAGGGGCGCAGCCGTACTCCCTCGGGACAGGAGTTCTTGACAAGTCCGCCCTGAGATTGAAAATCCTCTATTCTTCGATCGACTTTCCCCGGCTTGAAGCTTGAAAATTGTGCTACCCCTATTAATCAGATTAAAGTAGCAAAAAAAAATAAACCTGGTAAAAATCGCAGTTAGATGTTATAATTATGAGTCGCGAGTAGATAGTTCGTTAACCGAAAGATAGCGGATACCAGCGAGCGAACTTAGAAGCGGGAAAGAAAGAATTTTTGCAATCACCAATTAGCAACCACCAATTAGCAGATTACCGGAAAAATGACTAAAACAGCATGGGTATTTCCCGGACAAGGTTCCCAGGCGATCGGGATGGGTGCAGACTTATTAAACTTGCCAACAGCCAAAGCCAAATTTGAGCTCGCTAAAGAAATTTTAGGCTGGTCTGTCCCGGAAGTTTGCCAAAAAGAAGAAGCAAAACTATCTCGGACTCTCTACACTCAGCCTTGCTTGTTCGTAGTAGAAAGTATTTTGGCCGACTTAGTGCGAGAGAAAAGCGATCGACCAGCGGTAGTTGCCGGTCACAGTTTAGGAGAATACGTTGCCCTCTACGCAGCAGGCGTCTTTGACTTTGAAACCGGATTGCGCTTAGTCAAACGCCGCGCCGAACTTATGGACACTGCTTCCGGCGGGCAAATGGTGGCTTTGATCGGGTTCGACAGGCAGGAACTAGAATTGCAAATTCAATACAGCCGAGACGTGGTGCTGGCAAACGACAACAGCGAAGCACAAGTCGTGATTTCTGGAACGCCCGCTGCAGTAGAAGATTTGCTTGCCAAAATCAAAGTCAAACGCGCTGTTAAATTGAATGTTTCCGGTGCCTTTCACTCTCCGCTGATGGCATCAGTGGCTGCAGAGTTTCAAGTAGCCTTAAAGTCTGCAAGGTTTTCCGATGCTAAAATGCTGGTTCTCTCGAACGCAGAACCGTCAGCCACTACCAGCGCAGCCACTTTAAAGCAGCGGTTGACTCAGCAGATGACCAAAGGCGTGCGTTGGCGAGAAATTTCCCTGCAATTGCCGCAACAAGGAATCGATCGCGTAGTGGAAATTGGCCCCGGCAAAGTTCTCACAGGTTTGATCAAACGGACTTGTCCCGATTTAGCGCTGGTAAATGTTAGCAGTTTTGCAGATTTGCCCGCGTGAACGAACCTGACGGTCAACGGATTACCGTTAGACCGCAGGCTTCTTTTTCCTTTTTTTCAAAGGCTTTTTTGAGTGACGGAGTTCCCCCGCCACTTTCGTAACTTAGACCAATTCTCTTTATAAGCTTAGCTGAGTTTTTATCTCGATCCAAAAATTCTCCGCATTGACAAGAATGCCACCGCTCCGATAATTCTTTCGGTACTTTGTTGAGGCAATTCCAGCAATGTTGAGAAGTTCCTCTTGGAGAGACAAACAAAATGCTTTTACCCAATTTCCAGGCGACATATTTTAGGACGCTGGCGAATTGCCCATGAGCCGCATCAAGCATGGATTTATTCAAGCCACTTTTAGCTGACTGACCGTTCGGCAAATAAACCAAATTACCATTTTCAACATCAGTCTTGGGCTGGGCACGTCTAGTTAAATTTTTGACACTCAAATCTTCAACAACTAAAACATCACATTTACCGAATAGCTCATGTGCAGTTTTAAACTGAAAATCTAATCTAGCTCTAGCTACGAACTGATGGAGTTGGGAAATCTTGTCCTTGATGATTTTCCAAGGCTTGGAACCTTTAACTCTATTAGCTAACTTCGCTTGAAGCCTTGCTAATTTCTGGGTCGACTTCCTCAAGAATCTAGGATTCTCAACTCTTTCACCATTAGAAAGATCAGCGTAATTAGTGATCCCCAGATCGATACCAATAGTATTTTCGACCGTCGGCTGAATTTCTGCAACCGTTACGGGAACTGTTTTATCTTCTAGCGTCAAGGAAATATACCACCCATCCGCTTCTGGGATAACTGTACCCGTCTTAACCTTGAATCCTGTTGGTATTGGACGATGGAAAACCATAGGCACGCTTACCTATTTTTGCGAGGCTAATACAAATTCTATCTGGCTCGTCCTTAACAATATCAAGATTGTCTAGTTGAGGATAAGTGAAAGATTTGTAGTAATGAAGCCCTTTGAATCTGGGCTTACCTCTACGATTGCCATTTTTGTCGGGCGTGGTAAAGTTTGAGAAAGAAGTTTCCACTCTGTTGACGACATCTTGCAAAACCTGAGAATCTAACACTTTGTAATCAGGAAATAGCTTTTTTGTGTTTTTTAGGTCAGCCAATTGTATGGTTTGCCACTGTACATATCCGCCTTCAATGTTCGAGAAAACGTCACCTTTCCTGGTCAAAGGATTGCCTGACTCATCCTTTTTTCTGCCGTCCCTAGTTTGCACCCTAGTTAAGGGGATATCTTGATAAATTTCCTCAATCGGGACTATAGAAACAATTAAAGGACAGGCGTTGATAGGTGTTCTCGTGGACTCCCACCACCTAAATCTTTCGCCCAGACGGTAGTTGTACTGCCTACGACAGAGTTCTAGATGAGTAGCAATTGTTGCTAGTTGGGGCTTGGTTGGCTTGAGGCGGTACTTATATGTGAGTTGCATAAAAAACTTCTTTTTTCGACCTACTTTAATATACCATTTTCCTACTACAATATTTAGAACGTATTTTAAAAGTTAAGGTTTTCGCAAAATCTAGTTGTCGGCTTCCGTCCGCGACATCCGACGCTTCTTTCCATCACGCGGGCGTAATTTATTCGGGGTACTTCGCGCAGCGCTCAGATGCGTCCCCTCTAAATATACCGAGGGACTTCCCGGCTGTTAGTTAATCAAAAATCGAGAAATCGATCGACCTGACGGGGCGATCGCCAAATCCTGATGTAGACTAGGCGTAAAAACCAAGCTTATCTGGATGTTTATATGAAAAAAGTCCTTTACTGGTTGATGGGCGACAAGGCAGGCAGAACCATAGTAGGTGCGTGGAACTGGATGTGGGGACTGCCCGTGGAATCCGGCGGCCAGGTGTCGGTGGCGGTAGCCGAAGAGTCACTGCGATCGATGCAAGAATCAGTGCAAAAGCTAGCAGTAGCAGTCTCCACCCAAGTTGCAGCCTACCAGCGCGCCAAAACTAAATATGAAGAAAAAGTTAGGGAAATGCAAACCGTAGAGCGCCAAGCCATCACAGCCCAGCGCAACGGCAACGAAGAAGCAGCCCGCTTGGCAATGGCGAAGGTAATTCAGACAGAACAAATCCTGCCGCAATTAGAATCCCAAGTAAAACAAGCCGAACAATACGTCAACGCTTCCAAAGACAAGCTAAATCGAGAACGGATGAAGCTGGAAGCCTACAAAACCGATATGCAAAATATGAAAGATATGGCCGAGATTAACGAAGCCCTCGGAGCCATATCCAAAGTCAACAACGACCTCAGTATAGATTCAGCTCGATCGCAATTTGAGCAAGCCAAAAACGCCGTCCACGGCCGCCACCTCCAACAGCAAGCTTTAGCAGAACTCTCTGAGAATCCCCAAGAAAGACTTCAGGCAGAATTAGACAATATGACCTTAGACGATGAAGTTAATCGCAGGCTACAAATGTTAGACGACTCCAACAACAAAGAACTTCCCAGCTAAGGACAATTTTATGGCTAAGAGCGGGCCTCCCCCCATAGTTTTTATCCTGTTATTTCTCTTGCTAGCCGGTGGCGGTTGGTTCTTTTTTCTCAACAAACCAGCATCGCAAGATGTTAGTAACAATCCCCCCACTCCCACACCTGCAGGCGATGGCGTCCCACTTCCCGTCGCACCCGTAGTTGGCGGCGCTTCGCCTGTTGCAGCTAGTTCCTTTGCGCTTCCAGCTTCTGTTCCTGCGGGTACGGCGGTGAGAATCGACGGTTCCACCAGCAGGGTGACAATCAATCAGAACCTCAAGAACGGCTTTCAAGGCAAATTTTCCGGCACGAGAGTCGATACCAAAGCGAACGGTTCTGAAAAAGGAATTCAGGATTTGGCGGCGGGAACAGCCGATATTGCAGCGGTATCGCGACCTTTGACGGCTCAAGAACAAGGTCAGGGTTTGGCTGCTGTGCCCGTTGCCCTAGATACGATCGCCCCTGTAGTCGGCATTAACAACCCCTTCAAAGCAGGTTTAACCTCCGCTCAAGTTCAAGATATCTTCAAGGGAAATGTTCAAGACTGGTCGAAAGTCGGCGGCCCGGCAGGCCAGATTAAAGTAATTAACAGACCGGCAGTTAGTGGCACTCACCAAACGTTTAAAGAACAAGTGCTCGGAGGTGGCAAGTTTGGTACGACGGCAAATATTACCACGCTCGATCGAGATGCTACAACTCCCCTGCTGCAAGCTTTAGGCAACAACGGCATTGGCTATGCGACTTTCGCTCAAGTAGCCAATCAGAGAACGGTGCGCGTTGTTCCCGTTAACGGTGCGACGCCGGATGCGGGTAACTATCCTTACAAACGGCAGTTGTACTACGCCTACAAAAACCCTCCTAGCCAAGCAGTTAAGGATTTCTTGGGCTACGCGACTTCTTCCGAAGGACAGAAAGCTATGCTGGCTGGAAATTGAGCCTTTGCAAAGTTTTGAAATTCAGGAATTCACCAGAATAAATTCTGGCGCTACACAAGCAAATAGTCCGCCAGAATAAATTCTGGCGCTACACAAGCAAAGTCCGCCTGCGCGGACTATATTCTTCAGTCCGCGCAGGCGGACTTCGTTTGACAAGAAGCGGTTTCAACCGCCGAATAATCTCAAACGGACTCGATCTGATAGGCTAATATTCGATGTAATTTAAAATTTAAGGTTTTTCTGTGAGCAAAAGTCGCGAACCCGTCGAAAGTTTACTTCTCTACTATTTATTCAAATGGTCAATTGTCAGCCCGATGCTGCACCTATACTTTCGGGGCCGCATCTATGGTGCAGAAAATGTTCCGACAGAAGGGCCGCTGGTGGTAGTCAGCAATCACGCCAGCGATTTTGACCCGCCGATTTTGTCTAATTGCATGAGGCGGCCGGTCGCATTTATGGCAAAGGAAGAGTTATTTAAAGTTCCTATTTTGAAGCAGGCAATTACGCTTTACGGTGCTTATCCAGTGAAGCGGGAAAGTGCCGATCGCAGTGCAATTCGATCGGCTATCAACTCTTTGGAAAATGGCTGGGCGACGGGTGTATTTTTGCAGGGAACTCGCACCCCAGACGGCAGAATTACTGAACCGAAATTAGGTGCGGCGCTGATAGCTGCTAAGGCAAAAGCGCCGCTGTTGCCTGTTAGTTTGTGGGGAACTCACGCGATTTCGTCGAAAGGTTCGGGAATGCCGCGTCCGGTGCCGCTGACGGTGCGAATTGGCAAGCTAATTGAAGCGCCCGGTTCTTCGGATCGCGAGGAGTTGCAAGCGTTGACTCAAAGATGTGCGATCGAGATTAATGGGATGCACGATTTGGGTCGCTGATTTTATAACTTTTGTTGCGGTTTTTCAGGTTATATCTACAGATAGATGAATGCTGAAGATAAACATCGAAAAATATCAATATAAGTGATTGAAAAACAAGCGCAATAATTAGGCTTGAATTTGAGTTTAATTTGACAGGGGATAAGAAGAAAGATATGGTAACAAGCAATCAAACCCGCGCGTTGGGATTGTTTTCTAACCGCGAAGATGCCGAGCAAGCTCTGACAGAATTGAAATCTTCCGGGTTTCCAATGGATAAAGTTTCGGTTGTTGCTAGGGATGCAGGTGAGTCTGTAGGCGATACTCAAACTAGCACTCAGGTGGGCGAGAAAAATCTAGACACAGGATCAGCAGTGGTTGGAGAAACTCTGACAAATAGTGCTTTAGCCAGCTTCCTAGTGGGTCTCGGAAGTTTAGCTATTCCCGGAATCGGGCCGATGATTGCAGCGGGGACTTTCGGCGCCTCACTGGTGGCTACCGTAGCAAGCACTGGCGTCGCGGCTGCGAATTTCGGTGGAGTGGTGAAAGCCTTGACTGACTTGGGAATTCCCGAAGAAACAGCGAGAATTTACACCGATCGCCTGCGGGCCGGCGATTATTTGGTGGTAGTAGATGGCGCTGAGGATGATATTAGTCGGGCTCAAGGGGTTTTCAGCAGTCGGGGCATCCAAAATTGGGGCGTTTTTTAAACAGGAATTGTGCACTAAGTCTATCCCTAGGGCGATGCACACCTCACCATTGGTGAGAACCATTAGCTCAAATTTAGTACCCGACTTTTGTGTAAAAATTAGCGCATCGATCCCCCCTAACTTAAAAAGGGGGGAACCGGAAACGGTGTTTCTTCCCCCGGAAAGGGGATTGAGATCCGGCTAAAACCCCGATCGAGACCGGGTTTTAGTCTTAAGTTGACATTCATTCATTGCCCACCCGATCCCTACAGGTAAATTATTGATTTTTATCGCTCATCTTTTGATGCTGAGGCGGTGACATAAGCGACAGCTAAAGGCGAAATTTTTTCTGTAACTGCTGCGATAACTTGGCGATCGAAGTCAGTCCAAACTCTGGGGCGATCGAACATACAAGGCTGCAAAACCCCCCACAATAAGCCGTCAGCACAAAGGTGAGCATGAATCAAAGCTCGATGTCCGAACTCTTTTGCCTCAAAATTTTTGTTGACTACTTCAGGATTTGCTGTCTCAACATCCTCAACAAAAATCGACGGTTTAGTTCGCAAAGCTGCTGCAAACAAAGGGTCTTCTTCCCCTAAAGATTCCGGTTCTTTTTTCCATTCCGCGTCCCCAATCTCTGGAAAGTTCGAGTTGCGACGCCAGCAGTAAGGTACTCTGCCTCTTTGCGTTTCAGGATTGCGGAGGTAGAGAAAGACCCGATCGCAATTTAACACCTCGCCTAAAGCCGGCACCAAAGCCGAAAAAACAGCATCCGGCGTTTTGCTGTCACTCAAAATTTTATCCAGAACTTGCGGCAGAATTTGCTCAGTCATTAACTTTAGCTTTTGAAGTTCATCTATTAATTTTAAACTACTCCTTCTCTTCTTTTACGAATTTGTCATCAGCGTCTTCGCGGTTCGTTAAATCGCTAGAGGAGACAAGTTTTAAAACCAGAGGGAATGGAAAAAAATTAAAACTTGCTCAATGCTTTCCTTTGTTTATTCCATTCTGGCTTGGCTGAAGTTAGCACCTGTATAACCGGTTGTCAGCCAAAGAATAGCCCTAGCGCCGTCGCGAACAGCTTTTTCCATTGGTTCGGGGGTTCGCCCAGACGGAACTGCCACAGGCTTAAAACTAATGCCTCGACTGCCGAGTACGATTTCGCCGATAATCTGAGCTCGCCGCATATGATCGTCTGAAGTGATCAGATACACGCTCTCAATCCCTCTAGCTTTCAATTCATCTACCAGGGTAGTAAAATTTGTTACTGTATCCACCGCTCTGTAGTCTAAGTGTACGCGATCGGACTCAATTCCCGCTTCTGAAAACACCCATTCCGCGAACTCAGGATTGCTGCCAGACGACACCCAAATCGGCAATTCAGGGTGATCCAGAGCAAATTTGGCGGCAAACACCTCTCGCTCCGTAGCCCCACCTAGAACTAACACAGCTTGGGGTCTCTGAAATTCGCTCTTAACCTGCTGATAGCCAAACCAGCACGCCATCAAAAGCCCTACTAGGAACCAAAAACTGCGTGAAGTATTCAAAGGCTGGTAACGCCGCGTGTTTGAATTGATTCTTAACCACATCTAAACCTATAAAAATTTTATGTAACTCACAAAGGAACCATAGCAAAAAATACCGCACGTATAGCCCACTAACAGGAATTAAAAATTAAAATTTAAAAAAGGGTCGGGGGATCATAGATTTTAGATTTTAGATTTTAGATTTTAGATTGACTCTACGCTTGTGGTGGGCTGAAACAGGTGATTTTAGATTTGAGATTTCAGATTTTAGATTTCCGATGGATTCTATAGAGGTTCTGCGTAAGTCCTCGTGTTCAACCAAGTATTCGTCTGTGGGCGAATTCGTTAGCGGATATGCAAAAAAGAGGGGCAAAACTTAGGCTTACCCCTCCTGCTGTTAATTTTTCTTGGTTTTTAACGGGACTGGCCGGGTTCGAACCGGCGGCCTAGCGCTTCAGATTTGTGTGAGTTTCCCCACTCTCTGGACTATACCTTCACCATATGCTTGCAGCTTTTAGGTGGTGACCGTCTAGTCTCTAAACCTTCCTGATTTCAATATAGGCGATTGTTTAATCGCCCTGAACTCAGGCTTGGCTTGGTATTGCCTTAGAGTCATAGGAACCCACGAACTCTTTAGGTTTCACCAAATTTGACCACATTCACTCCTAGAGTTTCCTCGCAGGGTGCCCGATTCTTCAGGAGGCGCTTGCTCTATCCATCTGAGCCACAGCCCCAGTTGCTAAACCGTTTTGATTATAGCAGTTAATGTCGATTTTGATTTTTTTTTGATGATTACCGATCGCCAGTTGCGAGTTTCGCAGCGATGCGGGCAAAGTTTTCTGCTGCGGTGAGTTTACCAGCACCGTAACAGGCGCGCTGTCTCCATGCGGTGACGGGGAGATGTCCCAGGGGAGCATCTTCGTTGAAGGAGAGCTCGCTGTAATATTTCCAATTTTCCTTGACTCGCCAGCCGACGCGATCGCAAAATTCAGTATAATTTGCCTCGGTACTTTCCCAAATCTCCTGCTGCACGCTCAACCCGAACCGCCCGCTGCTGTATTGTTGCCAAAGTTTGTCGATCGTGCGAAGGTCTGTAGGAGGAAAACTGTCAATATCGGCTGCACTCAGCCAGCCTTCGTCTTCCCTGACAGCGATTTGCAGCAAGATTTCCCAAGTGTGTTCATCAGCTTTGCGCCATTTTCCAGTTTCTAATAGCTTTGTCAGTTGGCGGTAGTCCATCCCCACTTCGGAGATAGCCGGAGTTGTCGCAGGTATAGCGCCGATTTTGTCTTCCAGCCGCAGTAGAGTGCTGACAATCAATTCGGGGTTTAGTTGTTCGAGGCGATACAGAACCCATTCTAACTGAGATTGCAGGTACGTGCGGGCGATCGCACCTTGCTGCAATTCCCCATGCAACTCATCAAATTTAGCTGACCAATTTTGTTGAGTGCGGGCCAATTCCCACATTTGTTTTGCCCACTGCAATCTAACTTGTTCTTTTTTTAAATAAGTTTTGGAAGGCTTAGCACGTTGCGGGTAGGGAGTCACATCCCAGCCGCAAATCGAGCAAAACTCTGCTTTTTCTTCTATGTATTCAGCACCGCACACTGGACAGTTAGACATATCGCCATCAATTCGGTTGCCAAGTAATTATAGGACATCTGGTAAATTAACCCTAATTCGATTAGGTACGCACGGAACACCCTACAATTACAGTTTATCTGTAGTAATGTGCGCTTTTCGCACCCCAAAGTTAGAGTTATTTATACCGGTCTAACAAGGCAAGCGAATAGTAAACAAACTGCCTTTGCCCAACTCTGATTTTACGTCGATCGTGCCGCGGTGAGCTTCGACTATTTGGCGGCAGAGGTGTAGTCCCAAACCTGTAGCAGACCGCAAGTGAGTTCCCGGCCCAAACCTTTCAAATAACTTCGTTTGTGCTGCGGGCGAAATGCCGGCACCGGTGTCTTTGATTTCTATGATTACCCATGCCAGCGGTTGGTTTTTGAAGCTAGTATAAGCAGGTGAATTAGCAGCTTTTAAGCTGACATCTATTGAGCCGTTGTCGGTGAATTTAATCGCATTTCCGATTAAATTTGTCATCAAGCGGTGCAGTTCCAGACGATCGCCCGGATACTTCGCAATCGGTGCACTTTCTGCACTTTCTGTCAAGTCTAAATTTATCGACAAACCTTTAGCATCCGCTAGGGGAGCTAGTTCTTCAGCTACCTCAGTAATAAGCTGGCGCAAGTCCACGGCAGCAAAAGTTAGGGATTTGCGGCCTGCTTCGTAGCGGTAAACTTCCAGCAGCATATTTACCAGCGCGATCAGGTTTTTGTTGCTGCGAACCATCGTCCCGAAAGCGTCGCGCATCTGAGGCGAAATTTCTCCCAAAGCTCCCTGCTGCATTAAACTTAGCATTCGATCGGCTGCTACCAGCGGCGTCCGCAAGTCGTGAGCGAGCCGGGAGACAAAATCTTCGCGCTGGATGGCGATCGAGTTGCGCTCGTCTACGCTGTGTTTTAGCCGCAGGAGCGATCGAACCCTCGCCAGCAGTTCATCCATTTCGACTGGTTTGCGGATGAAATCGTCTGCTCCCATGTCCAATCCCTGCACTACGCTGGCACTGTCGTGAGCAGTGATCAGCAAAATCGGCATAAAGGGCAATTCCTTATTTTCTCGGATTCGTTTAGTCACTTCGTAACCATCCATTCCCGGCATCATCACGTCTAGCAGTACCAAATCCGGGGCTGACTTGTCAATTTGACTCAAGGCAGAAAAGCCGTTTTCGGCGGTGCTAATTTCGTAACCTTCTTCTTCTAGGATTGTCTGAACCAACAAAACATTATCTGGTGCGTCGTCTACCACCAGAATCCGATCGGCTTTTGTGGCATTCGGAACAGATAAATAACTCATTTAATTGTTAGCCTGGAAATAAATACTAACTTTAATATGGCATCCGATTTATGTTTTCACATTTTTCCACTTCTTAACTCTGTCATAAGGAATATATCAAAAGTTTATCAAATCTTTTTACTTTTGAGCACTCGGATGTAATATAATCTACTACTTGGTTGTCATAGTATGCACGCCGTCCCAATCATCGGGCGGGGGTACTTCCAAATAGCTCAGGGATCGATCGAGGTGAACTTCCACAGGTCGATCGTTCGGTCGCATAGCTAAAGCCGCTTCAAAACAATTAATAGCTTTGTGAAAATTTCTAGCAATATAAGCATCCCGACCGTTGCTGTAAAGTTCCAAAAACCGAACGGTTTCCCCATCAATGGGTTCAGAACTATTTTGCAGCAACTCGTAAATACCCACCGGCTGATTTTTTCCCTTAACCCGCACCTTGTCCAACTCTCGCACCCAAATCCCTTCGCGACACAAACTGTATGTAAATTCGCTCAAAATTATATCGCAGCCGTACTCCTTTGTAAGCTGTTCCAAGCGCGAACTCAAATTCACCGCATCCCCGATTACCGTGTAATCCATCCGCTTTTGGGAACCAATATTTCCCGAAACCACCTCTCCCGAACTAATCCCAATTCCGAAGCGAAACGGATCTGCACCGGGGCGAGAATCATTAAACTCTTTCAAACGGCGGCGCATATCTAAAGCCGACTGAACCGCCATCCAACCGTGACTTTCCGGAGGATTCAGCGGCAGGGGCGCGCCGAAAACCGCCATTAAAGCATCGCCGATAAACTTGTCTAAAGTGCCTTCGTAGTGGAAAACGGCCTCCACCATCGTCTCAAAATATTCGTTCAGCAGGGATACCACATCGGACGCTCCCAAATTTTCGGTCAGCGTGGTATAGCCGCGAATGTCGGAAAATAAAATAGTCACTTCTTTGCGTTCGCCCACCATCAGGGCGCCTTCACCCAAGGCCATCACTTTATCTACGACTCCAGGAGTCAGGTAGCGGTACATCGTATTTTTCATCCGCTTTTCGTGGCTGATGTCTTCGAGTACCACTAAACCGCCACGCACGCCGCCCTCTGGATTGAGCAGCGGGTTGACAGTCAAATTCAAACTACGTTCAATTACTTTTATTCGAGCGGCGGGGATGGGCAGCGGACAATAAGGGTGATACAGGGCAGAATTTCGCAGCGCAAATAGAGATTGGGCATTAGCTAATTCTGCCAGCGCTACTTCCTCAGTCCACGCGCGGTTTTCGCCCCAAGCGTAATATAAATTAGGATCAGTGCGATCGGGCACGGCCAAAATATAACTTTCTTCTTCTTCTTCTTCTTCTTCTTCTTCTTTTTGTTGAGAATTGAGCGTTTTTTCTACCAACAGTCCCACAGTTAAACTTTGTTCGGGAACGTAATGTCTGGCAGCATTGTTGAGACTGTCTTCGAGTCGAAATTGCAAATTTTCGATCGGCACAACTTCCCAAACATAGCGATTCACCAGTTTATCTTCCCAAATCTGGGGATTTGGTTTGCTTTTAGCTTGATTTACCGGACAGCCCAACAATTCTAGGGCTGCTTCGTTGATAGTCACCACTCGCCCCTTCAAATCAGTGGAAATCACTGCATCAGAAAGACTTTGCAGCATATCTTTCTGATACTGCTTTTCCACCATCACGTTCTGAAACAGTTGAGAATTTTGCAACGCCATTCCTGCTTGGGAATTAAACGCTCGCAAAAACTCTTCGTCGGAAGGGGTGAAAGTACCTTGGTTCTTATTAATTAGCTGAGTTACCCCGATCAGCTCACCTTTAGCGTTATGCACCGGCATACACAAGACAGTCCGAGTGCGGTATCCCGTTTGCTGGTCTGTAGAGGGATCAAAGCGGGGATCGTCGTAAGCATCTGTAATATTTAGAGGTTGACCAGTCGAAGCCACGTAGCCAGCAATTCCCCTATTCGCAGGAAGGCGGACTTCCATCATCGTTGTGCCGTCAGCCTTAGCTAATTTTGTCCAAAGTTCGTTGGTTTCCCGATTTAACAAAAATAGCGTGCTGCGATCGGCCTGCATCAAGTCGCGAGCTTGATCCATGACAGAGCGCAAAGTGGTTTCCAAGTCAAGACTTTGACCCAAAGTCGTGGTCGCTCTCAAAAGTGCGGCAACCCCTCGCTGGTTGCGGGCCACGACGTAGAAAGACTGACAGCTTTCGAGAATAATCCCGATCGAATCTGCAAAAGCCTGGAACTGCTGTTCGTCTTCCTCGCTAAAGGAGACTTTGCCAGCTTTATTTAACAGTCTGACCACCGCCACGGGTTCCTGTTGGCTCTTGCTGCTAAAAATTGGCATACACAGCATGGTCTCGATGTGGTAGCCCGGTGGTTCGTCTACTTCGGAATTAAAATACTCGTGCGATCGAGCTTCGGCGACATTAATAGATTTTCCGGTTGTTGCTACGTAGCCTAAAATGCCTGCATCCATAGGCAAGCGTACTTCTACCTCCTCGCCCGTCAGTGGATCGAGTGTTTTGTGCCACAGTTGATTTTTGTTGGAGTCAACCAAAAAAATTGTTGTCCGGTCTGCTTGCAAAATTTGACCAATTTTGACAGTGAAGGCATCTAAAAGTTGCTCTAAGAGACTTTCGAGTGCTTCATTGTTAATCAGGTCCATCGCCCGGATAAATTGCTGAAATTCAGCCGTGATAAAGTCCAGCAGGCACACTAATTCAGGAACTGGCAGGCTCTTAACACGGGAGGTCAATGCCCCCATAAAATTGACTTGAGTCAGTGTAGCCAGAACGCTACCAGTATTGGAGAATGTCATGATTAACTGCTTGCTCAGAGGGGTAGACTGACCGCAGGTCGATCGGCGCTAGATTCGGCGGCGGTGCAAACTCTTGAATTTGTTTGCCAGCGCATCGGCACTCGCTTGTCGTTTTGATGAATCGTGAGTTCAAAAGTGGCGCACGCAACTTCAGTTTGCTTGTTTTGTATGCTCGATCGATCTTTTTTCCAACCTCGATAAGCTGTTGCGGCATTTAAATTGTCTGTCAAAAAACAATCTAACTCTTGTGGGGAGTAGGGGTTGGGCGTCCCGCCCGCCCTGAATATGCAATTAAAAGGCGCGACAGCTTACTGATGAGGGTTCGTCAATTCAAGCTGAACTTGAGTTCGCAAAACAGAAGGCCTGAAAATTAGGTGACAGGCTTTAGTTCGATCGAGAGTGCAGTGTGGATTTGACGCTCTGTGCTCGGCCCCAGCGCGCGGTGTGACAGTTTTAGCGCACTCGGCGACCGTATCCGGTCAGGTAAAGGGCGCTATGAAAGCAGCGCGCAAGGCATTCCTACAGAGCTTACTCATAGTTTAATGGTAAACGCAACAGATACATTTAACCCGGTAAATCCAGGATTGCGCCTCGATATACTGTGTATGGCAGATCAGGCATCGCTTTTAGCGATCCCTAATAGGGAGGTATCTCTCAAAGCTTTCAACAAAATATTGAAAGCGCTATTCAATGCGTTACGCTTTTGGGGGCTGATCCGTTACGCTTACTACGAAACTTTTTCGCTTAGTCCGATGCTTCGGCGCTGGTTTTAAACGGTAGCCTATCCTATTACATACTAAGCTGTTCGACATTCAAACTGCACTATTTGTGGGCCAGACCCCATACTGCAAGGGGTTGAGGCAATAAATTTAAATGACTAACAGCTTACCAATGTCTACCGCTATCTTCTAAGAGTTTACAAGAATTCGTTTACTATACGAAAACAGCAGGATAACGACGGTAATTTATGCAGCAAAAAAGTTCGATCGGTCTTTGAAAACATCCCTATTCAATACCAACTGACGATCGAACAGGGAAGCTAAGCTGGCGGTGATGTTTAAAGGTGCTACAGATCCTGACATTTAGGCCGCTGTGGGCACAGACTCGGCAAACACCACTGATTGATAGTAGCGCTGCAGTTGTGCGGCGGCCGCGGCCCAACCCCAGCGTTCGGCTTCTCGGCGAGCGTTATGGCGCAAGGTTTCCCGTTCTTCGGGATTCGCAAACAGACGCTTGGTGGCGGCTAGTGCTCCTTCTTCGTCGGCGGGGTCAAATAAATATCCGTTAACACCGTCGGTGACGATATCGGGAATTCCGCCGCTGCGCGCCGCCACTACAGGCGTCCCCGCAGCCATTGCTTCTAGGAGCACTAAGCCCAGGGTTTCGGTGCGGGAGGGAAAAATGAAGGCGTCGGCCGATGCGTAAGCTCTTGCGAGTTCTTGCCCCTTGAGGTAGCCGACAAAATTGGTGGGTGTACCGGCAAAATATTGTTCCAGGGTTTGCCGATGCGGGCCGTCTCCCACTAAGGCGAGGCGGGCATCGGGAATCGCTGCGAGGACTGGTTTGATGCGTTCGATTTCTTTTTCTGCACCGAGGCGGCCGACGTACAGCAGCAGGGGGCTGTCTGGGTTATTTGCAGAAAGGCGCGATCGCATTTCTCGACTTGCCAATTCCGGGACAAACATTTCAGTATCTACACCCCGCTGCCACAAATCTACCCGCTCAATGCCGTGGGTTCTCAATTCTTCTACCATTGCTGTAGAAGTACATAAATTCAGTTCTGCTTGGTTGTGAGCACCTTTGAGCAATTCCCACAATAAAGGTTCGAGGACTCCAAAACCGTAGTGGTGCAAATATTTGGGCAAATGCGTGTGATAAGAAGCCAAAATCGGAATGTTGAACTTTTTCCCGTAATATATACCGCCCAATCCCAAAATAGCGGGATTGACAACATGAATAATATCAGGTTTAAACTGCTCTAATTGGCGACCGACAGCCGGAGAAGGAAGTGCCATTTTCAATTCCGGGTACATCGGCAAAGGCAAACCCTCCACACCGTAAACTCGGACACCTTTGTATTCTTTAATCCCATAATCTGGAGAAAATATCAGAACTTGTTCGCCCGCGCGCTGCAAGTGATCTACAGTGTGAATCAGTCTAGTGACAATGCCGTCTATTTTCGGCAGGAAAGTTTCAGTGAAAAGAGCGATTCTCATAATAAATTGTTTAGGAAACCGATGATAATCCTAGCCTCTGGAAGATGTCGGGGTCGATGACAGGATACACTGCCTCGCAGGGAGTCAGTAATTGCGTGCTATCGCCTCCATTATATTGACGCTGTTGCTGTACGAATTGGGAAATATCCTCGATTTTAACAATCCATTCTCGCGCGTAACGAGCTAAAACACTGCCGCGCAAACCGAGTTGAATTGCCCGCCGATCCATTTTCGATCCATTTGGGTGATGGTCCGGGTCCCATTGCAGCCGTACAGCCGAATTTTTAACAGCTTGTTGCCATTCTTTTTCGCTTCCATACACTGCTGGAACGAAATTAGAATGGACAGCAGATGCTAAAATTTCGTCAAAAGCCGAGCGCTTCAGCCAAATAGCCAGAATTACTTCTTGTCCGGGTTTTGTTCCCCATTCCGAGCGATACATCATCCATAGAAAATTGGGCTTAATCCAACTCATGCGATTCAGACTAAATTCCCCACCGAAATAACCTTGTTCCGCTGCAAAAAGACCGATCGCCGGACGGTAGGCTTGGTACACTACGACCGTATGTTCATCAAATTGTGCCAGAATGTGACGACCTGTTTTCGGCCATTTACTTGCCTGGTTTAAGTAGGGCTCTGTTAGCAGCTTCACCACAACTAATTACTCTCGTGATGTTTCTGGGGGCAACATACAAACTCCGTGAATTCCTATCCCTACAATTATCCCGCCTCAAAGCAATTCCACACCTTCGGCAAAGCAATTAATTCTGTGAATTTCCTTTGCTGTTCTGGCAATTAATATTTCTGTTCCAGAGGCAAATGGGGCTTCGTTATGGAATTTTTTAATTAACCGCAGAGGACACAGAGGACACAGAGAAAGAGATAAAAAAGATAGATTATCGTAATATACAGCCAAATCCATTCAGAACTTGCGAACCCTTCTCCTCTCTTCCCTTCTTTTCTCTTACTTCGCGCCCTTCGCGCCTTCGCGGTTCGTTAAAAAGCTCTTTCCCCGCAGATAGAGGCCCGAACTTACTTCCAAGAAACCTTCGGCAAAATTTGGTTTTTATCGACACGGTGCTGATATTTTGTAGCAAAATTCAGCAGAGAATCGAGCAGGGAATCTGAGAGATAGTGCGGTTGCAAACCGAGGTCTAGCAAATTGGTGTTTTTGGCATTGAAATAATGTTCTTCTTTCTCGACTCTGGGATTTTCGAGGTGGTTGATTTCTACTTTTAATCCCATTGCCATGCCTGCTTTTTGCACCAAGGAGGCTAAGTCGCCGACGCTGAATTGTTCGGTGAATTGGTTGAAGACACGGAATTGTCCGGCTTCGGCAGGGTTGGCGATCGCCAATTCCACGCACCGCACGGTATCCCGAATGTCTAAGAAGCTGCGGGTTTGTCCGCCAGTGCCGTAAACCGTCAAAGGATGACCGATCGCAGCTTGGATGCAAAATCTGTTCAAGGCTGTACCGAATACTCCGTCGTAGTCCAAACGGTTGATCAACAGTTCGTCCATGCCTGTTTCATCTGTGAGCACGCCGTAGACGACGCCCTGATTTAAGTCGGTGGCTCTTAAACCCCAGATTTTGCAAGCAAAATGGATGTTGTGGGAGTCGTGGACTTTTGACAGGTGGTAGAAACTGCCTGGTTGTTTGGGATAGGGTAGTGTATCCTTGCGGCCGTTGTGTTCGATCGTAATGTAGCCTTCTTCAATGTCAATATTCGGCGTGCCGTATTCGCCCATTGTCCCCAATTTCACTAGGTGACAGTCGGGGAAGTCTTCGCGGATGGCGTACAGCAGGTTGAGTGTCCCGACGACGTTATTGACTTGAGTGAGGACTGCGTGTTCGCGATCGATCATTGAGAAAGGTGCCGAACGCTGTTCGCCGAAATGGACGATCGCCTCTGGTGCAAATTTTCTCATGCTTTTGCTGAGAAAATCGTAGTTGGTGATGTCACCGACGAACAAGTCGATCGACTTGCCCGTTAAATCTTGCCATCGCTGGAGTCTTTGCTGAATCGGTGCGATGGGAGTGAGGGTGTCGCTGCACAGTTCTAGATCCCAGTGCCGCCGCACGAAGCTGTCGAGGATGCCAACTTCGTAACCCTTGTTAGAAAGGTAGAGTGCGGTTGCCCAACCGCAATAGCCATCGCCACCAATAACCAGGACTTTCATAAATCAACGGTGAATCTTGCTTGCCAATACTGGGTTAATGTATCAGGTTATGGTGCATTCTGAACCTTTAATCAAGCGTGTTCGCCTAGGAAGGAGTCTGTTTTTTTTGATTAAACCTGAATTTCGTCGGCGAAACTGGCCCGGCGGGTGAATTCAAAGGGGCCGGCCTGGGCTCCCCAGACATGGGCGTCGGTTTCTGGGTCACGTCCGCGATCGTGGCTAATAAATTTGTCTTGGTCAATCTCGAATTCGCTGTCTAGATAGGTTTTTTTGCCCTTTCTGACCACCATGCAGCCTTTTCCTGGTTCGACAGACCCTTTGAAGCTGTTGCCCGTCCACTGCGTAATAAAGGTGCAGCCGGGAAGTAGTGTCAGTTGTTCTTTTTTGATTTCTTGCAGCCGTTGCGGGTCGCGGGCAGCGCCGTAGAATTGTTCTTCGTTTTCTATGGCATAATTTTCGATGTCGATTCGATCGCCCACCGGGATTAATTTTAAGACTCGGACTCGGTACGGTACATTCAGTTCAATATCGTAGGCTTGTTCTAGGTACAAGCTGAGCCCATCCAGAACTTCGACGGGCAAAGGCCTCATGCACACGCGGATGTGGGCGAAGAAGGGCGGGTTTTCAAAGGCTTGGGCTTGGTTGCTGAAGTCGGCGGCCATCCAGCGGGCGAGGGTGACGATATCGGTGGAATGAGTCATTTCGATTTTAGATTTTGGATTTTAGATTTTGGATTGAGGGAGTAGAAATTATTTTAGGGGATAGCGGGCGATCGGCTATAGAAGGTAGTTATATGGTTTACGAACAAGTAAAGAAACTGCGGCGATAAGTACGGCATTAATCAACGTATCCCATTAGCGAGATCGCCCTTTTCTTCTGCCAACTCTCGAATTTGTAGTCGAACTCGCCCCATTGGTTCGCCCTCAATCTTCCAAAACCTCAACCAAATCTTCCATTGTCACGTCGAAGGCGCGGGCAATTTTGTAGACAGCAGAAAGATCGACTGTATTCAAAGCATCGCGCCTCCCGTAGCTTTTTACTGTGTTGTAGTTGACTCCCGAGCGATCGGCAACTTCTTTGAACGTCCAACCTCTTTGCTCAGCTAGTTCTCGAATCCGCAATCTAACATATCCCATTAGCGCGATCGCCCTTACTATTCCAAAAACTCGACCAAATCTTCAACTAAACCAAAAGGAGTCCCGCGCTCTACCTGTACCCAGGTGAGCGTCGAGCGTCGGGAGGAATTTGCGTGAGCCAGGAGAGCCGCCCCGAACCAAACCGATGACTTTATGTGTCCGAAGGTGAGGGGCGGTCGATGAGCGAACAAATAATTTTTGCTACACCACTTGCTTTTGCCATCTTCACGAGATATAATTTTCTCAGCGTTCGTGAAAGTGATGCCTCAAATAATCACCGCCAAGCTAAAACTAAACCTGAATGCCGAGCACAAAGGTTTGGTGTCTCAGACTACCTTGGCTTATCGCGATGCCTTGAATCATACTTCGCGAGTTGCTTTTGATGCGAACAAAACCAGCAATGGCGCTCTCGTTGCAAAAGGCTGTTTACAACGAATTGCGTGTTCGATTTGGGCTGGGCGCTCAGATGGCTTGCAATGTACCCAGACAAGTGTCGGCAACCTACAAAACACTCTGGACTAAGGTAAAACAATCTAACGATGCTATTGCCAAAGGGTACACCAAGAAAAGGTACAAAGGACTAGACCAGCCCCCTAAGTATATTTCTCGAACTTGTACCTTGAATTATCAGCGCGACTACTCGTTCAAATCCGAGCAGAGGGTGAGTATTATTACCCTAGCTGGTAGAATAGTAGTTTCGTATGATGGCTACAACAAGCATCTGGATTTGATTGCCAAGGGTTCCAAGTTTGGAGCAGCTAAAATTGTCTATCAGCGTTCCTCTAAGGTTTACTATTTGATGGTAAGTATTGAGGTAGAAACCCCTGAGCTCGACCCACTGAAAATAACCAGAATTTCTGGCGTTGACGTGGGGATGCGCTACTTAGCCGTAGAAACAGACTTACAAAACAAGTCTAATTTCTACTCAGGTTCAGAAGCTAGACATAAAGCCAACCGCTATCATAAAGCTAGACAAACTCTTCAGCGTAAAGACACTCGTTCGGCAAAGCGCAGACTAATTGCTTTGTCGGGAAGAGAAAGACGGTTTATCGCTGACGTGAACCACCAAATTAGCAAGGATATTGCCAAACCTAATACTTTGATTGGACTGAAAAACCTAACCGGAGTTCGGGAGAGAATGAAGTCCAAGTCTGGTAAAAAGGCTAGCAAGAAACAGCGAAGAGCTAATCGAAATAAAGCTAAATGGTCGTTTGCCGAATTGCACGGCTATATTGACTACAAAGCTAATTTGAACGGCTCTTTAGCTACTAAAGTCCCAGCTCATTATACTTCGCAAAGCTGTCCAAAGTGCGGACACACATCAGCAGGCAATAGACCAAAAAAAGGGCTATTGTTTCGCTGTGAATGTTGCGGACACGAGCTTCATGCTGATTTGGTGGGTGCGCGGAATATTGCCATGAGAACGTTGCTTGTCCGGCAGGACTGGACGAGTACGGGGAGCTTGTCAGCATCCCCTAATGTGTCGGGCCGTGAAACTAAAGCTGAGATTCTGCAAAGATTGTCCCAATTGCGGTGGAGCTCAGATACAAGCCCACATCTCCGGCGGTACTCCGCTTGATGCTGGGTAGTTGACTCATGACATCAAAAGCAAGGGCGATCTTCTGAACGGCACTCAGATCGACCATACTCATCCCATCATCGCGTCTAGCGTACCCTTTAACCGTGTTGTAATTGACCCTCTTGGCGATCTGCCACGTCTTGCAGCGTCCAGCCCTTTTCTTCTGCCAACTCTCGAATCTTTAGTCGAACTCGCCCCATTGGTGCGCCCTCAATCTTCCAAAATCTCGACCAAATCTTCCATTGTCACGTCGAAGGCGCGGGCAATTTTGTAAACAGCAGAAAGATCGGCTGTATTCAAAGCATCGCGCTGAACGTAGCTTCTGACAGTGTTGTAATTAACTCCGGATCGATCCGCAACTTGCTTTAGTGTCCAACCCTTTTGCTCAGCTAGTTCTCGAATCCGCAGTCTAACGTATCCCATGTTTTAACTTGACATTGATGCGTATGCAACATATGATATCTATGTACACTAAAAACGATCGCCCTCCTAGCCTCGAAAACTTAAGGGCGATCGCCTTTTCTATCACACCCCGCGTTTGCGGGGAAGGATTACCCTATGATACCAACATCCAAGCCCAAATTAAACACTCATCCCTGGTGTATCGTGCGACAATTGCCAAATATGCAGCGATTGGTGGTTGCTCGGTTCCACCGCCGGGGCGATGCGGATGGATACATACAGATTTTACGGCGGTTGTTGCCGACGGCTAAACACGCGATCGTTTTTGATACGACAGGGGCTGAGAAATTGGCAGAAGTGCGATCGACTCAATTAGAACGAATCTTGTAATTAATCAGGAGCGATCGTGTTTTATAGCAAGTGCGATCGCTCCTGTGTTATAACCCAGAAGTCAGCCCCTAGCCAGACTCCACGCTAAAATTATCATCCTTAAGCGGATAATTTTTTTTTCGTTTTTTTTTACTCTATTATACTCTATAATATTTCCGATTTCAATTAGAAGCGCTATAGTGAACGGCCAGTTTCTTCATTTGGATGTAGGTGATAGAGTTGTGGTGTTGATAGTTTTAAGCAGCATTTTGTTGCTTATTTTCATAACAGGAGAATAAAACGGTATGCTACTGGTTAAGACAAAACTTGGCATCAGTTTTATTCATGCTATTGGTCTTTTCGCAGCGCAGTTTATTCCCAAAGGTACTGTTACCTGGGAATACTCTCCATACTTCGATACGTCTTATGAAGAGGCTGATGTTGAACGTATGTCTCCTTCAGCAAAAGAACAGTTCCTAAAATATGCCTATTTTGACAATATCCTCTGTAGATATGTTCTTTGCTTTGACGATCAACGTTTCATCAATCATTGTTCGGAGTCTCCTAATATTCTTTCGACATTGCGACGAGACGTTGCAGCAGTTGACATCTACGAGGGAGAAGAACTTGTTTGCAACTATAACTGTTATGATGATACTTATTTTATACGTCTTGGCATTCAGGAAATCACTCTGACACGCACCATACAATCTAGTTAAAGTGTTACAATTGCGTACTGGATTTATTGAATTAGTTAATACTAGCATAAAGTTTTATAGGAGGAAGCACTTGCGCGATCTATCTACAGATAAAACTAGAGATTTTTCGCGCAAATACTTCGCCCAAACGATACTTTTGCCAGAGATTAAATCCTCTGGTTGAGGCATCTAAATTAGCAAATTAGATGAGTTTGACAGCCCGCAGACCAAACATCAGGACTGTCGCCAAGCCGATCATGCCGCCAAAAAGCCCGAAATAAGTTATTATTCCGCTAAGAGTCATAAAAATCCTCGGTAAGTGGGTTCCTCAGCGTCTTTAGACCTGAGAGGGAAACGATACGAGCGGTTTCAACCGCCTTAAATAATTTACACCTTTACCGCCTTGGAATTACTTAGTTCCGGGTTCTTTTGTAATAAACTTTCAACAGGACAATTACTGCTTCAAACCTTTCACCCTGTACGCATAATGGTTTGCTCTTTCTTAGAGCCTCCTTTCGGGGTAATGTTAGCACGCGCCAATGTTTAGTGAGCTTGTTAGGTCAGCAGCGCTGTCTTACCTAAGAGTAAAACTGTTTAACCACTGACGACAGAGCGGGGAACTAGCTACGCATTCTCCCGCTGTCGTGACTCAAAAAACTTAGTCAGTTAAGACGCTTGGCTGGTCAACTAACTGAAGTTGTAGGCATCAAGCCCGTTACTTCAGTGCGGGGCGCTGACTGCAATTTCTCCAAAACAATCATTGACACTCCTGGCGCGTAAACGCACCGGGATTCTTTAATCTACGAGCCAATTTGCTGAGGCAGGATTTCTCCAGCCAAAGTAGAGATTGATTCTCCTAAAGCGTTGCTTGCGTCAAGCGCAAAAGTTCCGGTATGCCCTACCGTACCCAATCCTCTCCTTGAGGATATTTCTAGCCGCGTTTTCGTCTCTATCCATTACACACCCACATTTACACACGTGCGTTCTAGTAGATAGCGTTTTCTTGACAATTACACCGCAGCTAGAGCATTCTTGGCTGGTATATTGCGGATTCACCGCAACCGTAATCTTTTCAAATACTTTTCCAAAGTATTCAAGCCAGACACGGAACTGATACCAAGATGCGTCGTTAATAGACTTAGCTAAACAATGATTCTTCACCAGATTTTTTATTCTCAAATCTTCGTAAGCGATTACATCGTTTGATGAGATTACGCACCGTGCAAGCTTCATTGCATGGTCTTTACGCTGCCTACTTATTTTGAGATGGCGTTTGCCTAGAATCCGCCTAGCTTTGTCCCTGTTGTTTGAACCTTTTACTTTCCTGGACACCCGACGTTGACAACGTTTAAGGACTTTTTCACCTTTTCGCAAAAATCTCGGGTTCTCAACCGTAATTCCTTTTGAGTCGGTGTAATATTCCTTCAATCCTACGTCTAAGCCTATGGTGTTCCCAGAGGGGGCTATGTTTTCCTTTCGATCAATATCAATACAAAACTGAACGTATACGCCATCCGCACGTTTTACCAATCTCACCCGTTTTATTTGGCTAATTTGGTAGAAATGCAAATCGCGTGTCCCCTTGAGTTTTAACCGCCCAATCCCTTTCTTGTCGGTAAAATTGATGGATTTTCGGTCGTCGGCAAGTTTCCATCCAGTTGATTTATACTCAACAGATCGGCAATCTTTCTGGAACTGTGGATAGCCTTTTTTGCCAGCAACACCCTTCTTGCAGTTATCGTAGAATCGGGAGATAGAAGACCATGCTCGTTCTGCACTAGCTTGTCTAGCCATTGAGTTGAGTTCGTCAGCAAAGGAAAAATCACGCGCCAGTACAGCGCAGTATTTATTCAAATCATATTTATCCACCTTTTTGTTGTCCATCCAATACCTTATACAGCTATTGCGGACGAATTTTGCGGTACGAATTGCTTCGTCTACGGCAGTAAACTGATTTGATTTTCCGTATGCTTTAAACTCGAAAACTAGCATGGTTTTACCTCCCACCTTATGCTACTATGTTCAGCATAGGATGTTCCGTGACTTATTAAAACTTTACAATTAAAGCCGTCAAGCGAAGGACGGGGTTTTTAACCCAATTTCCTGATAAAAAGACCTATAAGAACTATAATCTAAAATCTAATATCTAAATTAGATAAATATGCAATCGATAATTAAAGTTGACTTGGGGCCACAATCTTACAATGTTTGCGTGCGATCGGGCGGTTTAGACGAACTCGGCAGTCTGATGGGCGATCTAAGTTTGGGCAAAAAAGTGCTGCTGGTGTCGAATCAGTCGATTTTTCGGCAGTACGGCGAAAGAGCAACAGCGGCCATCGAATCGGCCGGTCTGGAAGTCAGTAGCTGCATTTTACCACCGGGAGAACAGTACAAAACTTTAAATTCGGTGCAGAAAATTTACGGTGCGGCTTTGGAAAACCGCTTAGAACGTTCCTCGACAATGGTGGCTTTGGGCGGCGGGGTGGTTGGCGATATGACGGGTTTTGCGGCGGCAACTTGGCTGCGCGGAATTAATGTCGTGCAGGTTCCGACTTCGCTGCTGGCGATGGTTGATGCTTCTATTGGTGGCAAAACGGGGGTAAATCATCCTTTAGGGAAGAATTTAATCGGGGCTTTTCACCAGCCACGCTTGGTGTTAATTGACCCGGATGTACTCAAAACTCTGCCGGCGAGAGAGTTTCGTTCGGCGATGGCGGAAGTCATCAAGTACGGGGTGATTTGGGATGCTGAACTTTTCGGGAAGTTGGAGAATTGCAAGCGTTTGGATCAAATGCGCTATGTGAAGGCGGATTTGTTGGCAGAAATTTTGAGCAGGTCTTGCCAAGCTAAGGCTGAGGTGGTAAGCAAAGACGAGAAGGAATCGGGTTTGCGGGCGATTTTGAATTACGGACACACCATCGGTCATGCTGTGGAAAGTTTGACCAATTACAAGGTGATCAATCACGGGGAAGGAGTGGCTATCGGCATGGCTGCGTCAAGCCGGTTGGCTGTGGAGTTGGGAATGTGGGATGCTGAGTGCGATCGCCGTCAATCTGCTTTAATTGAAAAAGCGGGTTTACCTGCCAAATTGCCGGCTGGTGTGGATGTTGAGGAAATTTTGCATACTTTGCAACTCGATAAGAAGGTGCAGGATGGCAAGGTGCGGTTTGTGCTGCCGGTGCGCTTGGGTGAGGCTGCTGTGAGCGATCGGGTGGATGGGGATTTGATTATACAAGTTTTGAAGGAAATGCTTTAGCTTGCGGTTTTTGGGGCTGTTTAACCGCCGCTGAATGCTGATTAACGCCGATCGCCAATGATGTTTTTTCTTTCAATCGGCGATCGGCGCTGGAGTTTAGGAACCGCTCGATCGCGAATTAATTTCCTCCAAAATTTTATCTATTCTGTTAGCGGCTTGAGTTCTGCCTTGCTTGATAAATAACTCTTTAGCTTTTGTGAGGCTGGCTACTGCCTCCGCTTGGTTTTCCTTGTCTCCTTGTTGGTACAAACCGACTCCTAAATTGTTTAAAGCATCGGGATATCGATCGTTAATTTTAATGGCTTGTCTCCACTGAACAATTGCCTCTGGCAACTGCCCCTGACTTGCCATCGCCACGCCTAAATCGTTGTGAGCTTTGGCGTGCTGCGGGTTGACTTCAATTGCTTTTTGGAATAGAGCGATCGCATCGCTCATTTTACCTTGCCCCGACAGCATAGTTGCCAACTTGTAATAAGCATCCGCTTCTTTGGGATAGCGAGCGATTAGTTGCCGGTACAAAGCTTCGGCATTGACAGCATTTCCTTGACCGTAAAGGTCGTTGGCAGTTCTCAAACCCATCGTGTAGCCTTTACCTACAACTTGGCACTTTTTCTCGGAGTTGCCTTCCTGCTTGCAAATCCTGAGTTCGTCTCCCTTCATCTCGTAGGACATAACTTCCCGAACAGCAGGGCCTCGGCGCTGTGGTTGCAAGTTCTGCGAGTGCAAGTTTTGCGATAGTTGCAGGGCGATTGTCTCAGCCCCGGCCGGTTCGGCCACTGCGACACTGCAGATTCCTGCACCCACCAAAATGCTTGGGGCAATCCACATCAAAGGTTTGAACCAGGGAAACTCTCGATCGTTTTTCATGTTTTTTGTGGAAACGTGTTGTTGATATCCTGGGTTTCACTAGCGCCGCAAGAGTCGGAGCCGATGGGGCCCACCCGATGAAATAGTTAGTTATTAACAGATACATTTAACCCGGCAATTCCCGGAAGTCCGAGATTGCTGAGTATGGTAAGACTTGGAAATCAGCAAGAATTCCAGTCAAAGAGGTATCTCTCAAAGCTTTCAACAAAATGTTAAAAGCGCCATTGGTATCCCGGTCTAGTTTGTGACCGCAGGAGGGGCAAGCAAAATGCTTTTTGCCTCCTAGTTTTGTATGAATGTGACCGCACTTTGAACAGGTCTTAGATGTATACTCTTCTGTTACGTCTACTACAACACAACCATGTTTGGCTGCTTGATGCTTCAACGTTTTTTTGAATTTATAGTGACTCAAAGTCACCATCGCTCTAGCTGTTTTCGCAGTCAGGCGACGCTTGACTTTCTTCACCATCTGCTGAGTCTCGAAAGTCGGCAGAAAGATTACCTTGTATTTGTCACACAGATATTTCGCCGTTTTTTTGTGCAATTCAGAAACCAAATTTTTAATTTGGTTTCTGATTTTAGATGCAGCTTTTCTCAAGCAATAGCGAAGTCGTTTAAAACTTCTCCCCTTGCTGTTGCCGATTCGACTCATTATTTTATCTAGATGCCTAGCAAGACGGTAGATTCTGCCAATATCATACTTGCCCACCTCTAGTACCTCCTGCCCGTCGAAACCCGTCATAAAAGTTCTTACACCGGGGTCGAGTGCCACAGCCAGTCTTGAGTCTGTCGCAGCAGGCTTGCTTTCCTTGACTGCATAACTTACAAACCACTGACCGTTAATTAAGCTTAGGCTTGGCTCGTGCTGCATGACATCCAAAATTGGTTCTGCTGACTTAAAGCTTAAGCCTTTGGTCCCTTGAGGGTAAAACGTACTTGATTTCCAGTTGTCAGTTTGAAATCTAATGGTTTGAGACGTATCTCGACAGGTTCTGAATTTAGCTGAACCTCCCGACTTTTTAGCAGCTTTGTGGGCTTCAAATGCTTGAAATACTGCTAGCTGTCTGGGATTGTAAGGTTGTAGTTTTACCCAATCTGGCGCGCTATCCATAATCTGCTTTCGCAGAGCGTATTTACCAATTTTCTGGGTTTTGAGGATAGCAATTGCTTGGTTGTAACACCACCGACTAGCAGCTATCCAAGTTCTCCAGGTTGCTGCTAATTTCGTTTCCGGGTAAACTCGGATCTTCTTTGATAGTAGATTTGTACTTGCGGAGTCCGTACAATCGGCAACTGAATACGTGGATGATGGCAAGGATATCTTCAATGATTTCTCTTTCTGGAGATAGTTCTGTGCGACCGAGAACCACGAGTTTGCAATCGTTTTGTTCGCACACCCCTCTGATGAGGTCACAACCAAACCTTGCGAGTCGGTCAAGGTGGCAGACCACAATTGGGCTGATAGTTCCTGACATGACTTGTCCCAAAAGGGCAAGAAGACTTTTTCTTTTGAAATTGAGTCCCCCTCCGATATCTTTGAAGACTTGGCCTTGCGGGTAGATTCCTTGGAGGTAGCTGATTTGTCGGTTGAGGTCTTCTTTTTGTGTGGCCCTGCTAACTCGGCAGTAGAGGGCGGTGATTCTTGGATGGAGTCCGTCACTGAACACTGAGTCAATGTCGTAACGTCGCTGGTTGGTAGGAGTTCTAATTGTCTTGATTTTCCCTGCTTCGTCCCAGTTTCTAAGGGTCTTTTGGGAAACCGAGAGGAGTTTACAGGCTTCTCGGGGGGTGACTCAAGCGAGTCATGATGGTTGTTTTTTGCTGGCATCTCCTATGGTATCCTGTTTGGTCGGGTTGTTCCGGGAATTTACAAAAAATAATTTACCTTGTCGCAACAGTCGAGATATTTTAGCACTGTGGGGTCGAGTTTGAGTTAAATTAGAGTAGAATTCCGATCGATTCTCAGTCAACCTTAGCAGGAAAATAGAAATGGGGCAGTCTATTCTTACCATGCTCTTTGCGCTCATCCTCGGCTACGCTGTTAACTCAAGCGTCAAAATAGTCAGCGGTGGCGACGAAGCTTTAGTGGAACGTTTGGGTCAATACAAGCGCACCCTCAAGCCAGGATTCCACTTTATCAGTCCCCTGGTCGAAAAAGTCGTCTGCGTGGACACAAGCCGTGAAAGAGTTTTAGACATTAAACCTCAGTCAGCAATCACGGGAGATAATGTGGCTCTCGAAGTCGATGCCGTTGTGTATTGGCGGGTTGTGAATTTACAGAAAGCTTATTATGGAATCGATCAAATTGAAAATGCGATCGCCAACTTAGTTTTAACGACGTTTCGCGCTGAAATTGGTCGATTGCCCATGCAAGACATCTTGGGTTCCCGAGATGACATGAATAAAAAGTTACTCAAGAAGTTGGACGAAGCTACCGAAACTTGGGGTGTCAAAGTAATTCGGGTAGAAATTCAAAGCATTACACCTCCGAAAAGGGTGCAAGAAGCTATGGAATTGGAGCGCGCTACCAAGAGCGAGTGGCAAGCAATGGTCAATAAGGCGATCGGCACTAAGGAGTATATGAGGCTCTTAGTTGAAGCTTTAGACTCCCATCCGAATAGCAAGCAAGTTTTGAATTACTTAGTAACGGAAAAATACTTAGACGCTCAACAAAAATTGGGCGAAAGCGACAATGCCAAAATTCTGTTTATGGACCCCCGGAGCATGAGCGAAGCTCTGGGCGAGCTGATGGGTTCTATGCCCGATGTGGTTCATTCTGAGGGCGGGGAAATGAAAGTTATTGATACTCCCACTTCTCAAGACTGATTTCTGAAGATAGCGTCGGCAACCAGACAAACATCGTGCATTTCTCTGACATCGTGAACTCGTAAGATATCGGCCAAATTTGCGATCGCACCTGTACAAGCCGCCGCTGTCCCCCAAACTCTTTGTTTCGCTTCTGGCTGATTCAAAATATGACCGATGAAGCTTTTTCGCGATACTCCGACTAAAATCGGACAGTTTAAAACACGGAATTTTCGCAACTCTCGCAGAATTTCTAAGTTTTGACTGTAATTCTTAGCAAAGCCAATACCAGGGTCGAGAATTATTTGAGATTTGTCAATCCCCGCAGCAACTGCTGCCGCAATTCGACTCTCGAAAAATTCCCCAATATCCCCCATTAAATCGCGATAATCTGTCAGTTTTTGCATCGTCTGGGGAGTGCCCCGAATGTGCATCAAAATTATTGGAACTTTTAACTGAGCAACGGTTGACAGCATTTCCGAATCAAAAGTTGCTCCCGAAATATCGTTAATTATATCCGCTCCCGCCTCAACCGCAGCTTTCGCAACCTGCGCTCTGGTAGTATCGATCGAAATAGGAACTGAGCCAAAAATATCGGCTTTTTGTCGCAGTATTTGTACGAGAGGTATAACGCGATCGATCTCCTCTGCTAAGGATATTTCCACTGCACCAGGCCGAGTAGATTGACCGCCAATATCAATAATATCTACCCCCCCCGACTTTACCATATTTTCCGCTTGCGCTAAAGCAGATTCTATGGTATTGAAATCTCCGCCGTCGCTAAAACTGTCAGGGGTTACGTTCAAAACGCCCATTAAATAAGTGCGTTTCCCCCACTCGAAAGCTTGATTTCTAAGTGTAATTTTTGGGTTATGTGTCATGGCGATCGTGGGATTTGATATCTGACTGAACGCACGGGTAGCCAGAAACCGGGTTTTTTCACGACAATATTTCGTTGCCACCCACAGATTCTGTAAAAAACCCGGTTTCTTTGAGTCTTAATGCGTCCAAGACTGTTCAACCAAAACTTAACCAGCTAAAAACAGTATCAACTGTCAATTCTAATTCAATTTTATCAATTATTGGCAACAGAGCAGCACCTTTATACAGTTCTACTTTTTGTCCTGGAAATACTGCCAAAATACTCTCTTCTTCTGGATCTAGTAACCACCCCAACTCAGTGCCGTTTCGCGAACAGTGGAGTAAGTTACTCAGCACTTTTGTTTGGCTTTGGTTTGGAGAGAGAATTTCTATCGACCAGTCGGGATTAATGTCAAAGCGGTTAGCAATTCTACCAGACGGCAAAAAAGGAATTCTTTCCCATCGGAATACTGCTACATCTGGCACGATTGATGCGCCGCCAAAAGTGCAGCGCAACTCGGGAAAAGCATTGGCAATTTTCCGAGTTTTCGCTACTTGATTGATAGTCTTGCAGAGCTCACCTTGAAGTACGCTGTGTTCACCTTGAGGCATCGGCTTCTGAATGATTTGTCCCTCAAGAAATTCTGAGGCCGGTTCAGTTTCAGGAAGTTTGAGGAACTCGTCTAAGGCGGGTTTGGGTTTAACGATCGCAGTCATAGGTTAATTCTCCCGATCCGAGAAACACTGAACGGCACATCACAATTGTAGGCGATCGCTGTTTAATTCCCGCTGCCTTGTTCCCATTACCAATTAACAATTACCAATTAGCAATTACCTAATTACTGATAATTGACAATGCGCGAGAAACTCGCAGCTTCCAAACTCGCACCGCCTACCAGAACCCCGTCAATCTCAGGCATCGCCATAACTTCATCAATATTCTCCGGTTTAACAGAGCCACCGTACTGAATTGGCACGTCAGGATTAGTCAATTTACTGCGAATCAAACCAATAACTCGGTTAGCTTCCTTAGCTTCGCAAGTATCGCCAGTGCCGATCGCCCAAATAGGCTCGTAAGCAATGACTAACTTATTTTGGTCAACATCAACCAAATCTTTTGCCAACTGAGAAAAAATGTGAGCTTCAGTTTCGCCTGCATCTCGCTGCTGCTTGGTTTCCCCAACGCACAGAATCGGAATTAAATCGTATTTCTGAGCCGCTTTCAGCCGCAAATTCACCGTTTCGTCAGTTTCCCCAAAATATTGGCGTCGCTCGCTGTGGCCGATGATGACATAACGGACACCAAGTTCACTCAGCATTGGCCCGGAAATTTCCCCAGTAAAAGCTCCAGACTCTTGCCAGTGAACGTTCTGAGCACCGAGTCTGATCCGGCTGCCGTGCAAATTTTTCGAGAGGACAGCCAAGGAAGTGAAGGGAACGCAAAGCACGACTTCCCGTTCCTCTGGGGTTTCCGTCAGGCAGGACATGAATCCTTGAAGAAACTCTAGGGATTCTGCCCTAGTTTTGTACATTTTCCAGTTGCCAGCTATAACTATTTTCCGCACTATTTCTTTCAGTCCTTGTCCTTACAACGCAATTTATAGTCTAAAGCTTTAGCGTACCTTTCGATCCTTCATTGCCCAAACTCGATTCGAGCTTGCTCAACTAAGTCAACGGTGACGACTTCGGTTTCGGCTTCGCGGGCCAAGTGTTCTATGCGGACGCGAGCTTGTCCCCGGACAAAGTAGGGAATATTTTTCAGCTTCGCCTTGGCTTCTGGCGTCCATTTTAAATCATCGGAAAATTCGGAATCGGGCATGGCGTATTCAGCGATCGACTACAAGCCTTCATGTATCAGGCTTCGATGGAAAGCCTGGATGTATTAAATTTACCACGAGTTGCGATCGCCCCACACCTTCTCACTCTGCCTTAAATTTTGTTGCCTAAAATAGCCGACGCTTCTTGTAAAAGCTGATTCTGCTCTTCTCGAATTGCCTCCAACCTTGTCAAAATATTAGCAAGTCGTTCCTGAGACTCCAAGCTGTTTGATTCAACTCCCCTCAATTGTTGTAAACCTGAATTATTTTTGTATTCGGGATTCTTTGAAACCAATGAGTTTACAGCCACTCCACCGACATTACTTACAGATTTAGAGCCGAAACTCAAAACCCCTTGCATAAATTTTACAGGGCTTTGCAGAATAAATAACCAGCCTTTTGCAAACAAGCTACCTAAAGCCTGAAAAAAACCTAAGATCCTCAATATAAATAGCAGCAAAATTGCTAAAGATACCAAGGGGTGATTCACCAACCAGAAGACGAGAGGGTGAGAATAAATCCAATCTTTAATATTACCATTGATAGCACTTTGGATGGCATTGGAAGCGGCATCACTCATATTTCCCGCCTTGTTAATGCTATCTTCTAATGAAGCCTTAGCCTTTTCTGTAGCTTGATTTACACTCTCTACAGCTTGGCTAGTGCTTTGATTCAGAGTATTGACCGCAGAGTTAGTAGTTTGATTAATAGTTTCTTTCTTCTGTTGCCACAGAGTGAGAAACAGCATCAACAGCTTTGTTGGTACTTTCACTGACGCGACTAACTGCTTGATTCGCGACTTCCGATATAGAAATTCTAGTTTTTTCTGTTTTTTCCGCTACAGTACCTAAAGCATTCTTCGTAGCTTGATTAACAGTATTAACGGCAGAATTCGTAGTTTGAGTGAGAGCTTCTTTTGCCTGAGATTCAGTTTCGGAGAGAGAAGATTTGGGAGCATCTCATATTTGTAAAAATACTTCTTCTGGCTCCTTCCTTCTGCCTCTTTCCTTCTGCCTCTTTCCTTCTGCCTCTTTCCTTCTGCCTCCTGCCTCCTGCCTCCTGCCTCAAAACTCCAATTTCTAGCGGAGGGCTGCAAAGGTGAGATGCTCCCGAAGATTTAGCTTCTGCTGTTGCTTCGGAAACAGAATTAACTGCTTTTCCGACTTGTTCCGTCCAAACTTCTTTCGTTTTTTGAACGCTTTGAGAAAAATTTTGAGAAAAATCAGGGAGTGCTACTGCCATAGTAAGTGATCTCCATCAAGTTAATTGACTCTTTCCCAGTGATTATAGTATATAGCAATGCTTGCAGGAGTCATAAATTTTTTACCCCACTCCAACCCTCCCCGAACTCGCGGGGAGTCCGTAAGAAATTCACAAATGATGCGAGAATTGCTATAGTATAGCTTCCATACCCCCATGCTTTGAAAGATGGTGCCAACGCTTTGACGATGTGTTCCCTACTCAAGCCCAAAGACACGAGTTTATACACTATCTAGGGAATTATTGGGAGAAAAGAGACCAAAAACCTATCCCAGAGCGCGCAGAATGCTGTAAATGTTTCTTAACAAAGCTTACGCTTTTGTGCAGTCAGAGCTTCCTGGTGCGAACAAACGCTCAACCCAGGGCGAAGCTATACGTGAGAGTGTGACATCAGATGTATTTCCCAAAAATAGAGCGGACGATCGCTCAAATATGAGGCAGGAATTTGATGCACCTGAAAAAGTCTGAATTAAGTTGAGAAATATAGCCTATTATCCCAGCGACGATCGCGGGATAACTGGCGATCGTTCGTCAAAGCTCGCTCGGCGTTGTAAAAACTGTTTAACGCCCCCAAAAATAATGACATATTTACAAAAATTAGCGCAAGTTACCAGACTTTATATCTCCGAAAAAAAGCTATAAATTTTAAGTAGACTGTGGCTGTTGGTTTAACAAACCGGACGCTGCCTAAAAGGTTGTGGCGGAAGCTTAGATGGTGTATAATTTATGACATATTTGCCAAATTTTCACTTTCCATCCCAACCTCAAAATATGCTAGGGTAGAATGTTTCCAAAGCTTAAGATACACCATGACGTATGTATCAATCATTAGAAGACTCAGCCATTTCGACTAACCCATCTATGGAACCGTCCTCTCTAATTCTCATTGTGGATGACGATGCCTTGATTCGTTTGCAACTGCGACTGTATTTACAGAAGGAAAAATACCGAGTGGCCGAAGCTACAGATGGGTTGACAGGGCTAGTAGCCTATGAGGAAGTACATCCAGACCTCATCCTGCTAGATGCAGTGATGCCTACTATGGATGGTTTTGCTTGTTGTCAAAAATTATCTGAAGTGCCTGAGAGCGCTCGCCCACCTATTTTGATGATTACTAGCTTAGAAGACAAAGAATCTGTCGATCGAGCGTTTGCAGCGGGAGCGGCTGACTATATCACTAAGCCGATTCACTGGGCTGTTTTGCGACAGAGAGTGCGACGGTTGATTAAGCAATTCCACTTGCAACAGCAACAAACCCTACTTTACAACCAGCTAGAGGCCGCCAATCGACAATTAAAATACCTCGCGTCAATTGACGGTTTGACTCAGATTGCCAATCGCCGTCAGTTTGACCAACAGCTAGAGGAGGAGTGGCGACGCATGACGAGGCAGCAAACTCCTTTGTCACTGATTTTGTGTGATATCGATTTCTTCAAGCCTTACAACGATACTTATGGACACCAAGCAGGGGATCTATGTTTACAGCAAGTTGCGACAGCTCTCAATCGCAGTATTAATCGAGCGGGAGATTTAGTAGCACGTTATGGAGGTGAAGAATTTGTAGTGATTTTATCGGACACCGAGCTTGAGGGAGCCGTCCAAATCGTTAAGCAAATGCAGGCTCGCATCCAAGATTTAGCAATAGTTCATAAGAGTTCTCCGCATCATTGTATTACGCTCAGCTTCGGTATTACCAGTGTGATTCCTAACCAAGAAAGCTTACCAGAAACTTTAATTACTGCTGCCGATGCAGCACTTTATCAAGCCAAAGACAAAGGTCGTAATACTTTTTGTACCAACATTCATACAGTTAATGAATTCACCCGTTAAATCCTAAGGGTAAAAACTATGCCTCTCGTCATTTGGAATGACTCGTTAACTATTGGTATTCCCGAAATAGACCGCCAGCATAAACAATTGATCGATCAACTCAATACCTTAGTGGATGCCATGTTGGCAAACCGTGGGAAGGAAGAAATAAAAGGTATTGTAGATTTTTTAGACTTGTATGTAGCCCAACATTTCGGATTTGAAGAAAATTGTATGCAAAGATACAAATGCCCAGTTGCATCTAACAATGCAGCGGGGCATACCAAATTTATTAAAACACTGAGTGAAGTTAAACAAGAGCTACAAACCAAAGGGTCGAGCCTTTCCTTAGCCATTAAGGTTAATGAACAATTGCTAGATTGGTTCGTGAACCATATTAAAAAAGTCGATCGAGAACTCAAGTCGTGTATGAGTAAGCCTTGATTGCTGCTTGAAAGCTTAAATAATCGGTGGTGCGATCTTCAGGGAAACTGTCAGGTAAATAACAGATCGGCTCTATGGCGCTTTTTTTATCGGAATCAGGTCATATTCAGCAACTAGCGATTATAAAAGTTTATGGGAGGGGCTAGCTCAATGCGTAATAAAAGATGGTTAGGTGCGATCGCCCTTCTCACTGGTGCGGGTATTCTGGGCAACTATTTCAGTTTGTCTCTTTTCTTTGGGGTTGATTTCCTCTTTGGCAGTATTCCCATACTGATTATTACTTACTACTTCGGCTTGGGCTGGGGAGGCTTGGCTGGTCTAATTGCAGGCAGCTATACTTATATCCTGTGGCATCATCCATACGCCACGATTATTTTGGTAATTGAGGCTCTGTTTGTAGGGTTTCTTTGCAAGAAGCGCAAACAGCCAAATATCCTTTTATTCGATGGGATTTACTGGTTCTTAATTGGAATGCCCCTCCTCTGGCTTTTCTACGGTCAAATGATGCACATGGAGGCGAATCAGACCATCCTCGTTATGTGCAAGCAAGCAGTCAACGGCATTTTTAATGCCTTAGTTGCCAGCTTAATCATTTCGTATGCGCCGATTTATCGGTGGATTGGTGCTTCAAAGCATCTCGCCCTCTCTTTACAACAAACTATTTTTCATCTGTTGGTAGCTTTTGTCTTTCTTCCAGGACTGATGCTATTAGTTTTTGATGGTAGATCCTTGGTAGGTCAAATCCAAACGACGGTGCAAACGGAGTTACGAACAAACGCAAAAAGTCTCACTAGCGCAATATCTAGATGGCATCAGCGACATCTCTTAGCTTTGAATACATTAGCTGAAAAATCGCTCATGCCTGAAGCCGGCACTGCTGCTAATACAGCGATTAAATCATCCGAGGATCTACAACAAAACATTAGCCTGATCGAGCAGGTGTTGCCAGATTTCGACAAAATTTATGTTGCCGATTCATCGGGAACCATTTTAGCTACTTCTTCTCTTTTAAATCCAACCCGCCGGCGGTTGATGGAACAAAGCACGGAACATCAATCTCTAATTCCCCTGGCTCAAGAGCGGTTGAGACCTTGGATGACTCCTATCCACAAAGATATATTACTGGACGAACCTCATGTAGGATTGAATGTACCCCTGCAACTTCAAGGTAATTTTCTTGGGCTGGTCCACGGTTCATTAGGATTGAGCCAGATCAAAGCTCTCTACATTTTCCAGAGAAACAATCAGCAACTAGGCATTACATTGCTAGATCAAAACAACCGAGTCATTGCCAGTAATCAATCCGACCAAAAGCTTTTGACCAGTGTTCCGGGGTCAAAGGACGGCAGCACTCGCACCTTAGAGGGAACCTTGCAGCAGTGGCTTCCTAGCAAGGGCAAGAATCCGATGATCCGTTGGAAAAATTCTCTGTATATACAGGAATTTACCATTAGCCCCGCTCTGGACTGGAAATTACGCTTAGAAATTCCAGCCGATCCCTATGTAGAAAATTTACAAAATCGCTACAAGGCTGACTTGAGTATTCTACTCCTCGTCACAATGTTGGCATTTTTGTTTGCAACGCTGGTTAGCGAACGACTGGTCCAGCCATTATCCTATTTAGCTCGTGCGACTACTGACTTACCCAACAAGCTTTCAGAAGAAACATTTGAATGGAAACATAGCTCTGTTAGTGAAATCAATGAGCTTGCTGGCAATTTTCAATTGATGGCGATCGCGCTTTATCAAAAATTTAGGGAGATTAAACACGCCAACGCTACATTAGAACAGCGGGTTCAAGAACGAACGCAAAAATTATCCATAATCAATCGCTCTCTGAAAGCTGAAATTAAGAGACGTAAACAAGCCGAAACTGAACTAAGAACGAGAGAGGCGGCGATACGAGCTTTATATGAAGTCACTGCTACCCAAAATCTCAATTTTGAGCAGCGCATTCAAGCTTTGATTGACATGGGATGTCAGAATTTTGGGCTGGAAAGTGGCGTCTTGGCTCGTGTGCAAGATAACCGTTATGAGGTGATGGTTGTGCGATCGCCCGATGAAGTCCTGAAACCAGGTGATGTCTTTGATATTAAGCAAACTTTGTGCTGTGAAGCTTTAGACACAAATGAACCCCTAACCATCCAACATACAGGCACCTCAAAATGGCGTCACCATCCTGCCTATCTTGCCTTTGGCATGGAAGCTTATATTGGAACACGAGTTTTAGTTGCAGGCAAAGTCTACAGTACCCTCAGCTTTTCTAGTAAATCTCCCCGTGCAGACAGCTTTAAATCTGCCCATGTGGAATTACTGAAGCTGATGGCTCAGTGGATTGGTAGTGAAATCGAACGGCATCAGGCAGAAGTCGCTCTGCAAGCGAGTGAAGAGCGGTGGGAACTCGCCCTACGTGGTAGTAATGAAGGGGTATGGGATTGGAACGTCAACACTAATGAAGTATTCTTCTCGGCTCGCTGGAAAGAAATGTTGGGCTACGAAGACCATGAAATTTCCCATCACCTGGACGAATGGAGCAAGCGGGTGCATCCCGATGATCTCGGTTGCGTCTTGCAAATAATTCAAGATCACTTTGAGGGCAAAACTTCTTTTTATATTACAGAACATCGAGTTCTTTGTAAGGATGGGAGCTACAAGTGGATTCTGGCTCGAGGGCAGGCGCTTTCGGATGAAGCGGGCAAAGTTGTCCGTATGACTGGTTCTCAGAGCGATATTACCGATCGCAAAAACTTAGAGCAGGAAATTCAAGCCAGAGAGCAATTATTGAATGCTTTCTTTAAAGGAGCTTCCCTAGCAGGGGTGGGGCTGTGTATCCACGATCGGCAGTTTAAATTTTTACAAATCAATGAGGCACTAGCTGAATTTAATGGCCACTCTGTGGAGGCTCACTTAGATAAGACAACCGATGATATTTTGGGAGAATTTGCGCCTAGTGTAAATGCACTGTTACAACAAGTTTTAACGACAGGAAAACCTTCGATCAACTTGGAAATTAGCACAGCACTATCCAGTCAAATGGGTGTCAAGCGCCACTGGCTCGTTTCTCACTTTCCCATTTTCAAGGATGCAGAGCAGGCTATAGCAGTGGGTTGCATTCTAATTGAAATTAGCGATCGCAAACGAGCCGAAGCGGAACTGCAACAAATGAGTGCGGCCCTAGAAAATGCCGTGGCAGGCATTTCTAGGCTTGACCCTCAAGGACGCTATATCTCTGTCAATGTGACTTATGCTGCCATCTGCGGATATCAGCCCGAGGAACTGCTAGGGATGGAGTGGCCAACAACCGTTCATCCTGAAGATGTTGAGAAGATGGGGGCTGCTTATGAGCAAATGTTGAGAGACGGCAGAGTCGAAGCGGAAGCTAGGGGAATGCGAAAAGATGGCTCCAGCTTCTATAAACAATTGGTGATGGTTTCTGCTTATGACGAGCAAAATGTGTTTGTCGGGCATCACTGCTTCATGAAGGATATTACCGATCGCAAGGAGGCAGAAGAAGCACTACAACGACAATTGCAAAAAGCCCTACTGCTGAAGCAAATTACCCAAGAAATTCGTCAAAGCCTTAATGCTCAGCAGATATTTGAAACGGCTGCTATTCAGATTGGGCAAACTTTTGGAGTCAGTCGCTGCTTAATTAGCACATACCAGGACAATCCACTGCCTCAGTTTCCTGTCGTTGCAGAGTATCTAGGAGTGGGATATGGGCCCAGCGGGGAGCATGACCTTCTGGCGGGCAGTCCTGCTTATACAAAACGGTTGATGGCTCAAGATGAAGCGATCGCCTCCCCGGATGTCTACTGCGATTCATTGCTCACCTGTGCTCATTCTATTTGTACCAGTCTCAAATTGAGATCGACATTAGCAGTGCGAACCTCTTACCAAGGAGAACCGAATGGTGCCATTTGTTTGCACCAGTGCGATCGCTACCGTCGTTGGACTGCCGATCAAGTGGAGTTGCTAGAATCAGTGGCGACTCAAGTAGGAATTGCCCTAGCTCAAGCCCAATTACTAGAGCAAGAAACTCGACAACGAGAAGAATTAACTCTGAAAAACTTTGCTTTGGAGCAAACTAGACGGGAAGCAGAAGCAGCGAGCCGAGCCAAAACTGAGTTTCTGGCGATGATGAGCCATGAAATTCGCACTCCCATGAATGCGGTTATTGGTATGACGGGACTACTGCTGGATACAGAACTCAAGGCTCAACAGCGAGACTTTATCGAGACGATTCGCAATAGTGGGGATACCCTCCTGAGTATCATCAACGACATCCTGGACTTCTCCAAAATTGAGTCGGGCAAGCTGGAGCTAGAAATGCATCCCTTGAGCTTGAGAGATTGCATAGAAGGTGCGATCGACCAACTTGCAGTTAAAGCAGATGAGAAGGATATTGAGTTGGGCTACCTCATCCAGCCTCAGACTCCTAAGTTCATTTTGGGTGATGTCACCCGTCTCCGTCAGATTCTAGTTAACTTGCTCAACAATGCGATTAAGTTTACTGAAACTGGGGAAGTTACCATTTCCGTGGAAGCCTCTCTAGTTGATTCTGACAAAACAATTTCTGAGCCAGGGAACTCGTCAGAAAGCTTGTACGAAATCCAGTTTGCCATTCAAGACACAGGCATTGGTATTCCCGCCAATCGGCTCGATCGACTGTTCAAGTCTTTTAGTCAAGTAGATGCTTCGACGACTCGGCAGTATGGAGGGACTGGTTTAGGTCTGGCGATTAGTAAGCGACTTAGTGAAACTATGAACGGCACGATCTGGGTTGAGAGCGGAGGCCACGTCGGAGGAACCCCTTCACCAAAATGGCAAGCCGCTAAGCTTAATAGAGTCACAATGGGTTCCACCTTCTACTTCACGATTGTGGCATCCTCTGTTGCTACTGAGTTAGCGGAACCGATGGAAATGCTACCAGAACTATCTGGCAAGCGTTTATTAATCGTGGATGACCAGCCCACTAACCGACAAATTCTGACGTTGCAAGCAGAGAGTTGGGGGATGCAGAGTCTGGCTGCCCCATCGGGTGCGGAAGCGCTCAACTGGCTTGAGAGTGGAGAAGCGTTTGATCTCGCTATTTTAGATATGCAAATGCCACAAATGGACGGCCTCACACTCGCCTCAGCCATCCACCAGCATCCTAAGTGCCACCGTTTACCCCTAGTGTTGCTGACTTCAATGGGCTACCCAGAAGCGAGTTCTTCAGCGCTCTCCACCCACTTTGCGGCTTTTTTAAGCAAACCGATCAAACAATCCCAGCTCTATCAAATACTGATCCATGTGCTACAAGCTCAACCGAAAAAAGTTCAACAACAGCTTCCTATATCTGTCGAGGATGATATGAAACTAGCCCAGAGACTCCCACTGCGAATTCTTTTAGCAGAAGATCATCTGGTAAATCAGAAGGTCGCACTGCTGCTGTTAGAGCGTTTGGGATACCGGGCCGATATTGCTGCCAATGGATTGGAAGTTTTGGAAGCCCTGAATCGCCAGCCTTATGATGTAGTGCTGATGGATGTACAAATGCCAGAGATGGATGGACTAGAAGCCAGCCGTCGTATTTGCCAGGAGTGGCCGGCTCCTACTCGTCCCTGGATTATTGCAATGACGGCAAATGCCATGCAGGGCGATCGCCAAGTTTGTCTTGATGCTGGCATGAATGACTATATCAGTAAACCAATTCGACTAGAGGCTCTCAACCAAGCGCTGAGTCAGTGTCAACCCAACCCGGAACCGCAACAGGCCCAAAAGGAGGAATCAGATAGTAACAAGCCAAAAATTGATAGGCCAGCGGTTAACCTCACTGAACTGCAAGCCTTCTGTAGCAGCATCGATCAAGATTCAACCGAGATTTTGAGCTTGCTAGCTAACTGCTACTTGGAGGAAGCCGTAAAGTTGCTAGAAGCTATGAAATTAGCGATCGCCCAAGGGGATACTCAAGCCCTAAACCGAGCGGCCCATACCCTCAAAGGCAGTAGTGCGAATCTAAGCGCGGCTCCTCTGGCCCACCTTTGTGCCACGTTAGAAGTCATCAGTACCTCTGGTCAACTCGATCGAGCCTCCTCCCTATTTGCTCAAATCGAGGTTGAGTACGATCGTGTCAAGAATACTCTCCAACAAGAACTACAAGCATAGCGAAACTAATCTATGAAAGTCAATTAAATAGGCATCTTTTGGCATCAGGACTTAGGCAACTGTCACACGCGATGCCGCAACCGGGTTATGCGATCGCATCTGCATCTGCGTAAATGGGCGTCAATCCATTGTCATCTGCGGTTAAGAAATTTTCTTTTTTTAACAGCAGATGAGGGCAGATAAACACAGATTAACGCAGATGAATGAGATCAATTCCGGCTGCACCCTGCGTGATTGTTGAGTGTTGACTGTTGGCTGGATTTTAAAATAATAGACCTCTTGCAAAAATCCTTTTCCTCAATTGATGGGACGGGTTCTGAGACCCATCCCACAAGAGTTATTTTTTCTTGTGGGATGGGCCCCAGAGCCCGTCCTAATTATTTTTGCAAGAGGTCTCATGACTAATGACTAATGACTAATGACTAATGACTAATGACTGCTGTCGAAGCGGAATTTCGATCGCAAACTCAGTACCTTTCCCCACTTCCGAATTGCATTTTAAAACACCGCCGTGTTTTTCTACCACAATTTGGTAACTAATTGACAGGCCCAATCCAGTACCTTTTCCCACTGCCTTAGTCGTGAAAAAAGGGTCAAATATGCGTTGTCTCATAGATTCCGAAATTCCAGTACCGTTATCAGAAATCCGAATCACCGCGCTAGGAATAGTACCATTAAGTTGACCGACAGCAGTCGAGATTTTAATTTGAGGAGCTCCAGATTGACCAGCGAGCAACTTGTGCGATTCCAAAGCATCGATCGCATTCCCGATTACATTCATAAACACCTGATTCAACTGTCCAGCATAACACTCAACTCGAGGCAAAATGCCGTATTCTTTCACTAGCACAATGTTTGCACCGTCCGCATTAGATTTCAGTCTGTGCTGTAAAATTAACAGCGTGCTGTCAATGCCCTCGTGAATATCAACCGCCTTCATTTGACTTTCGTCAAGACGAGAGAAATTCCTTAAAGACAGAACTATTTGACGGATGCGATCGGCTCCCACCTTCATTGACGATAGCAATTTTGGCAAATCTTCTAGCAGAAATTCCAAGTCAATATCTTCACTCAATTTTTCTATTTCAGGACTATAATCGGGATATTGCTGCTGGTAAAGTTCCAGCAAACTCAGTAAGCTAGCAGTATATTCACTAGCGTGATTGAGATTGCCGTAAATAAAATTAACCGGATTGTTAATTTCGTGAGCAATCCCGGCTACCAGTTGCCCCAAACCAGACATTTTTTCAGTTTGAATCAATTGAGCTTGAGTGTGTTGCAAATCTTTTAAACTTTGAGCGATTTGTTCTGCTTGGCGTCTGGTTTGAGCCAGCAAATCGGCTTGTTGGATAGCAACGCCTAATTGATTGGCAATCTGAGCTAAAAAGTTGACTTCTGAACTTTCCCAACAGCGGGGCCCAGAATGTTGATACGCTGTCAGCAAACCCCAAAGTTCTTGTCCTACAAAAATCGGCGCGATCGCATAAGCCTTCACCTGAAATTGCTCTAAAATACCAAGGTCACACTCCGAGTGGCAAACTTGATAGATATCGTCAACGGCTAGAGTTTCATTATTGGCATATCTGCCGCCTCGGTTTGACTGCAAATAAGTATCTTGCCAAACCGTATTGATACCTTCGCCTACCAATTTTATCCAGCCATCTTTCACAAACTCTGCCACATAATGGCCGCTCCAATCAGGATTAAATTGATAGACAGCAATTCTATCAACTTGCATAAACTGACACACTTCTTGGGTGGCAGTCTGAAAAATCGCGTTGATATCGAGAGATTCTCGAATCTTAGCCACCACTTCAAACAGTATCCGCTGTTGCTCGGCTGCCCACTGCAAATCAACTGATTGCTGCCGCGTTTTAGCCAACAAATCTGCTTGTTCTAATCCTACACTCAACTGAATTCCCACTTGCGTAGCAAACTGAATTTCCGAAGTGTTCCAATGGCGCAAACCGCTGCACTGGTGCACGCACAGCAAACCCCAAAGTTGGCTGCCATTCATCAGTGGCATAATCACCTGAGCTCTAATTTGAAATTGAGCTAAAAGAGCAACATGGCAGTCTGAAAGTCCAGCATTTTCGACATCTTGTAGCACTTGAATCTGTCCCTGACTATATTTTTTAGCATAGTTTTCGCTAAAGAAATGATCGCGAACTTTTACATTCATTGCCGAAGAAAAACCAGGCAAAACATCTTCGGTAATAAATTCGCCTTCATTAAAGTTTAAACTAGGATCGAAGCGATAAATGCCAACTCTATCGGCCTTTAATATCCGCCGCACTTCGGTAGTTGTAGTACGAAAAATTGTATCTAAATCGAGAGATTGTCGAATCTTAGTAACTACCTCAAACAGTATTCGCTCCTGCTCTGCTACCCGCTGCAACTCAACTGCTTGCTGCTGAGTTTGAGCGAGCAAATCTGCTTGTTCTAGGGCGATACTGAGCTGAGCGGAAATTTGGGTAGCAAACTTAATTTCGGAAGATTCCCAGTTGCGGGGAGCCGAACATTGGTGTACGCACAGCAACCCCCAAAGGTCGTTGCCTTTCATAATCGGTGCAACTAAAGTAGCTTTGACCTGAAATTGCTCCAAGACTTGCTCAAAGCAATCTTCCAGTCCGGCTTGTGTGATGTCAGACATGGCGTGAACTCGCCCCTGAGAGTAGAGATTGGCGTAGTTTTCTCCAAAGCAGCGATCGTGCACTTTGACTGCCATTGCTGACCGAAAATCTGGCAAAACATCTTCGGCAACGAATTCGCCGTCCTTAAATTCTGATGCGGAATCGAAGCGGTAAACTGCCACTCTCTCTGCATTTAAAGCCCGCCGCACTTCCTGGGACATCGTGCTAAAAATCTTGTTTAAGTCGAGGGATTGCCGCATTTTTGCCACCACTTCAAACAGCACTCGTTGGTGTTGGGTCAACTGCTGTAGTTGAGCAGTGCGCTTTTGAACTTGATTTTCTAAATTTGTGTTAAGTTCCTCTATTTGTTGATCGAGTTGGTAGTGGTTAATAGCATTAGAAAAGTGGTTGCCCAAAATTTGGAGCAATTCAATTTCTTCAGCCTTCCATTCGCGAATTTGGGCAGCTTTTGACTCTTTCCACGCTTCAAAAGATATCCGAGATTGGGCGAGCCGCTCGTCGCTATCAAACTGTCTAGCCCAGAGAGTTTCGGTGTCAAATTCTTCTCGAAAAATGGTCAAGTAACCGAATATTTGCTGGCGGGTTATGAGCGGTACGATTAAAATGCTGCGAATTTTGGTCGATCGAAATGCAGGTTGCAGGCTTCTCAAACTGCTAATTTGGTACAAATCGGGAATTGCCCAAACCTGTTGCTCGCCGGATTTAAAATATTCGTGCCAGACGCTGTATTGCTCAACCTGCGGGTATTTGGCCGAAATTGGCATCTTCGGCCCTGAGCCGCAAGTGTAGACTGTGAGTTCCCGATTCGAGTTATCCGAATAGGGAACTAGATTCGTAACTTTGCTGCTGTCGCAAACGAATGGCGTGGCGAAAATGCACAGCCTGCCGCCGGCTGCATCTAGTGCTGCTACCGATTCTGCCAAAGCTGTTTGGAGTTCAATCGCCGGCGGGGAGTTAAGGGCAGTGGCGACGCGGTTGACGGCAGCTTCCCGTTGAGCTTTCGCCCTCGCTCTGGCGAGGAGGGTTGATTGGGCTATGGCGACGCCGAGCTGATCTGCCACCGTCTGAACGCCTTGGAGTTCGTTTTCTGTCACACTCCGGGACTCGGAGTGGTGAGATACCAACAACCCCCAGAATTCTTCGCCGTGAAAAATTGGTACTACCAAGCAAGCCTTGACGCCCAGTGCAGTCAAGTATTCAGCGTGGCAGGGGTCAACCGCACGAAAGCGCATTTCGTCGTCGGGCAGCAGTTGGCCGGAAACCGCCTCGCGACGCGGACTTTGGCCTAGCAGCCCGGAATCTATATCGACGATCGATCGCACCTGTAGTTGCGCGAACATTTCGCGGGCGTGAGGGGGAATATCGTCTGCGGGAAAATGCAGCCCCAATAGGGATGGCAAGCGGTTGCCGTTAATTGATTCGGCAATCACTTCACCGCTACCGTCGCTATGAAATTTGTAGATTTTTACTCTGTCTGTTCCCAAGAACGATTGAACTTCGGCTGCTGTTGCGCTCAGAATTTCGGGTAGTTCTAGAGAGTGGCGAATGCGCTTGGCGATGCGTTCGAGCAAATTTGCTCGATCGAACCTCACCTTGACATTTTCGATCTTTAATGAGTCCATTATTAATCTTTTGCTTTCCTAGCAATAATAGTAAGCGGCCCAAAACTTTTGTGCCTGTTAAAAAATTCGGCAAGCACAGCCATTTAATAAAATATAAATATGCTGAGGGCGATCGTCGATTAGTTTTGCACCTGTAGCGATCGGCCTTCAAATTGCAACTTTCCATTGCAACTTTCCATTGCAACTTTCCATTGTGTGGGATTACAACTTTTGTACTTTAAATATAAACTTTGTAGAGCCTGCCTTGCAAGCTCTTTACCCCAACGGATTAAAATTGTCAAGTTTCAAGAGTGGCAGAGTCATTCACCGCCACCGATGAAGGTCGCACCGAAATATCTCAGTCCTGGATGCAAAAGCTCGCTGAGGAACGAGCTTACGGAAAGAAACAGCATGGAATTCAAAAGGTTAACTCAGAAATCTGGTTTCTACCTCTAGGATTGTATCTGCTGCTAGTGGGATCGGAGAATGGTCGATCGACAATCCGCAGCTTTTTCAGATATGGGAGCAAAAAAAAGCTCCTGCCGTTAAGCAGGAGCCTTTTTTGATTAGACAATCAAATCAGGAATAAACTCGATCGATTAGTCTAAGTCTGGCATAGCCAGCACTGGTTCATTTTCGCGATCGATACCCTTCTCAAAGCCAGCGACAGCCGCGCGAGCGCGACCAGCGTGCCACAAGTGGCCGACCAAGAAGAAGAAACCCATCACAAAGTGGAAACAGGACAGCCAAGAACGAGGAGAAGTGAAGTTAAACGAGTTAACTTCAGTCGCCACACCGCCCACAGAGTTCAAAGAACCCAAAGGAGCGTGAGTCATGTACTCAGCCGCGCGCCGAGCTTGCCAAGGCTGAATGTCATTCTTGATTTTGTTCAAGTCCAAACCGTTAGTACCGCGTAAGGGCTCCAACCAAGGGCCTTGGAAATCCCAGAAACGCATCGTTTCACCGCCGAAAATGATTTCGCCAGTAGGAGAGCGCATCAGGTATTTACCCAGACCGGTGGGGCCTTGTGCAGAACCGACGTTAGCACCCAAGCGTTGGTCGCGGATCAGGAAGGTCAAAGCTTGCGCTTGAGAAGCTTCCGGGCCCGTCGGGCCGTAGAATTCGCTGGGGTAAGCAGTGTTGTTGAACCAGACAAAGCAGCAAGCGATGAAGCCCATCAGGGACAAAGCGCCCAAGCTGTAAGACAGGTAAGCTTCGCCAGACCAGATTAAGGCGCGGCGAGCCCAGCCGAAAGGCTTGGTCAAAATGTGCCAAACACCGCCAGCGATACAAATCAGGCCCAGCCAGATGTGACCGCCGATGATGTCTTCCATGTTGTTGACGCTGACAATCCAGCCTTCGCCACCAAAAGGAGAGCGCACCAAGTAGCCAAAAATCACAGCCGGATTCAGAGTGGGGTTCGTGATAATACGCACGTCGCCGCCGCCCGGAGCCCAAGTGTCATAGACACCGCCGAAAAACATGGCCTTAGCTACCAACAGCAAGCAACCGCCACCCAACAAAATTAGGTGATAGCCGATGATGTTGGTCATCTGGTTCTTGTCTTTCCAGTCGTAGCCGAAGAAAGAAGAGTATTCTTCGAGAACTTCCGGGCCGCGAACGGCGTGATAAATGCCGCCCAAACCGAGAACTGCAGATGAAATCAAGTGAAGAACGCCGACTACGAAGAACGGGAAGATATCAGTGACTTCACCGCCGGGGCCTACACCCCAACCCAAAGTAGCGACGTGGGGCATCAAAATTAAGCCCTGTTCGTACATGGGCTTTTCTGGGATAAAGTGAGCGACTTCAAACAAAGTCATTGCACCGGCCCAGAACACGATCAAACCAGAGTGAGCGACGTGTGCGCCCAGCAGTTTGCCGGAGAGATTGATTAAACGAGCGTTGCCAGACCACCAAGCGAACCCGGAGGATTCTTGGTCGCGACCGCTTGCGTAGGAATTAGAGAGCGTTACCACCCGGTAGAACCTCCAACGATTTTAGATTTTGGATTTTGGGTTTTTTTGTTCCCCAGTAGGACACGGGAGTACCGCACCTGCGCCGGGGAATTGGGATTTGGATTTCAGATTAATTTAAAAAAAGTAAATTAATCTGAAATCCAAATCCTGATTTTTTTAAAGTGCGTTACCGCGAGGCAGAACTTCTTCAGGGAAGATGAAGTTTTCGTGAGGTTGGTCTGTCGGAGCCATCCAAGCACGAATGCCTTCGTTAAGCAGAATGTTCTTAGTGTAGAACGTTTCAAACTCAGGATCTTCAGCAGCGCGTAATTCTTGTGATACGAAGTCATAGGCGCGCAGGTTTAATGCTAAACCGACGATGCCAATGGAGCTCATCCACAAGCCTGTGACAGGTACGAACAGCATGAAGAAGTGTAACCAGCGTTTGTTGGAGAAGGCAATTCCGAAGATTTGCGACCAAAAGCGGTTAGCTGTAACCATCGAGTAGGTTTCTTCTGACTGAGTTGGGTTGAAGGCGCGGAAGGTGTTTGAGCCTTCGCCGTCTTCAAACAAGGTGTTTTCTACGGTTGCACCGTGGATAGCGCACAACAGCGCACCGCCCAAGATGCCTGCAACGCCCATCATGTGGAAGGGGTTGAGCGTCCAGTTGTGGAAGCCTTGCAGGAATAGCAAAAAGCGGAAAATTGCTGCGACGCCGAAACTGGGGGCGAAGAACCAGCCTGATTGACCCAAGGGGTAAAGCAGGAACACCGAAACAAACACGGCGATGGGGCCGGTGAATGCTAGGGCGTTGTAGGGACGGATGCCGACTAAACGGGCGATTTCAATCTGACGCAGGCAAAAGCCGATCAGTGCGAAGGCGCCGTGGAGGGCGACAAATGTCCACAGCCCACCGAGTTGGAACCAGCGAGTGAAGTCCCACTGTGCTTCGGGGCCCCACAGGAACAGCAGGGAGTGTCCGAGGCTGTTGGCTGGGGTGGAGACTGCTACGGTGAGGAAGTTGGCTCCTTCGAGGTAGGAGCTTGCCAAACCGTGGGTGTACCAAGATGTGACGAAGGTGGTGCCTGTTAACCAGCCACCGATGGCTAGGTAGGCGCAGGGGAATAGCAGGATGCCAGACCAGCCTACGAAGACGAAGCGATCGCGTTTGAGCCAGTCGTCGAGGACATCAAAGATGCCTCTTTCGTTCTGGGCGCGTCCGACTGCGATTGTCATTGGGGTAAAATCCTTTTGCTTGTTAAAAGACCAAGGTTTCTAATTAAAGTTAACATAACTATATATTAGAAGTTCATAATTTTTCAACTAGAACAGTAGAGTTCCCCCACTAGAGGCGTAGTCGATGAAAGCGTGGTTGAGAGGAAGGCCATCTTGGTTGACGATGCTCAGCAACAATCCAACTGACCCTTCGTCGCCAAGCGGCGAGGTGGCGGTGGTTGAGGAGTTGATACACAATCCCGATCAGTCGATCGCGATCGCCTCAGCGAAGCGTCACGCTCGGTGGACTAATTGAATTAAGATTTGGCTTTAAGGCTGTTTAATTTTATGACTGCAAAAACAATGACCTCGATCGATCCTGTCCTGCGCTACCCGGTTTTGGGCTCCCGCCGCTTCAGCAATTACTGGTGGGCGACGGTGGTCAGCATTGGAGGGACTGGTTTCCTGCTGTCGGGCATTTCCAGCTACTTGCACGTTAACCTGCTGCCTTTTGCTGACCCGACTCAGCTTGTTTTCATCCCCCAAGGCATTGCGATGGGTTTCTACGGTGTCTGTGGCGTGCTGTTGGCGCTTTACCTGTGGCTGACTATTCTCTGGGATGTCGGTGGCGGTTACAACGAGTTCGATCGACAAACTGGTAACATTCGGATCTTTCGCTGGGGATTTCCCGGCAAAAACCGCAAAGTTGATTTTACTTGCAAGACATCGGACGTGCAATCTGTGCGGGTGGACATTAAAGAAGGTCTCAATCCCCGCCGCAGTATTTATCTTAAGCTCAAAGACCGCCGTCAGTTTCCCCTGACTAGAGTCGGACAGCCGATTGCTTTGTCTGAAGTGGAAAATCAAGCGGCCGAATTGGCTCGATTTTTGCAAGTTCCCCTAGAAGGACTTTAGGGATTTTCGATTGGCGATTTGATATCTGAGATTGGTAATGTCTCGTAGGGTGCGCCGGGCCGCGCACCTTACCTACCTGGTAAGTGAAAAAGATTGATCGGCGAGTAAGCCCGTTACCAATTTTGGAATCTATCAATTAACCATACTTGCGAAAGTTTTTGATTGCCAACCGTAGAATAAGGGTTTCAAGGCTCCAAAGCAAGTTCGCTATCCAAGGAAAATCGCTGGTTTTAGACTACGAACTAAAAACAGTTCGGACTATTGAATTAAAATCTTTAGTTGCAAAGTCCGTAATTGACTCAAAGTGAAAATACAAATGCAAATGCAAATCAAAATTCAGCGGTGGTTGTTCTCACTTTTAATAATTGGCGCGTTGTTTGTCGGAGGATGCAGTAGTTCCCCTGTGGCAAACTCGACTCCGACACCGAATCCGGTGTCGGGTGAAAATATTTCTTTGTCTCCGTCTCCTTCTCCTGCTGCTGTAGCGGCGAGTTCGCAATTTAGCAATTTGCCACGATTGCAAGGAAAAGCAACGGTGGTGATGACGGTTAAAGGTGCTCCAATTACGATCGAGCTCGACGGCACAAATGCGCCAATTACTGCGGGCAATTTTGTCGATTTGGTTCAGAAAGGAGTCTACGACGGGCTGGTATTTCACCGAGTCGTGCGGGAACCTCAGCCTTTTGTAGTTCAGGGCGGCGACCCCCAGGGTAAAGACCCTAAATTCCCTACGGCGCGGCTGGGAACTGGTGGTTTTATTGACCCGAAAACTACTGTAGAACGCAGGATTCCTCTGGAAATTAAAGCTAAAGGTGCTGCCAATCCGACTTACAGCGCGACGCTACAAGAAGCTGGGGTTAAGGAAAAACCCGTGTTGATGCACAGTCGTGGGGCTGTTGCTATGGCTCGATCGCAAAGTCCTGATTCGGCTTCTTCTCAGTTTTACATTACTTTGACCGATGTACCGTTTTTGGACGGTAGCTATGCGGTTTTTGGGTACGTGAAGCAAGGGATGGATGTGATTGATAAGATTGAAGCGGGCGATCGCATTGAGAAGGCTACTGTTACTCAGGGTTTGGAAAATTTTAAGCCGGTTAGCTGAAGGTAGTCATTAGTGATTAGTCATTAGTGATTAGTCATTAGTGATTAGTCATTAGTGATTAGTCATTAGTCATTAGTCATATCAAATCCGGTAGCATCGGAATTAATCTTACCCACAGTCAGGACACGGCACTGCCGTGTCCCTACAATTAATCTGGCGCGCAAGAAACGGCACTGCCGTGTCCTCTATACCATTCCGGTGTAACCGGAATAGATATCATTAGTCATCAGTCATTAGTCATTAGTGAATGGATGTTGTTGTTACTGGAATTGGTCTAGTTTCGAGTTTAGGCAGTCTGGAAACTAGCTGGATAAGACTGCTGTCTGCAGAGTCGGGAATTCGGGAACATCAACCTTTTCTAAAAATTGAGCCGCAACCTTTGGCTTTAATTCGCACAAAACCTGCGGATTTAATAACTTTAATTCGGCAGGTTTTAGCAGATGCTTTGCAAGATGCTAATTTGACTTTGCCTTTGCCAGATTGCGGGATTGCGATCGGTTCTAGCCGAGGTTTCCAGGCAAATTTGGAACTGTTGGCGAGGGAAGGAAGAGGGAAGAAGGAAGAAGGAAGTTCAGCAACGAGCACTGTACAAGATGTAACGGATGGATGGAAGACCGAAGTTGGAAGACCGAAGTTGGAAGAAGGAAGAGGGGAGAAGGAAGAGGAAAGAGAATTCTCAATTACCGATTCTCAATTCCCTATGCCCCATGTCCTATGCCCCATGCCCCATGCCCTATGCCCGATTCCCAATTCTCAATTTGTGAATTTTTTGCCTCACATGGGGGCGATGGCGGCGGCGAGGGCAATTGGCTCAATGGGGCCGGTGCTGGCGCCGATGGCTGCTTGTGCGACCGGCCTACAGTCGATCGCCCGTGCTGTTGATTTAATCCGCACTGGTGAGTGTCAGCGGGCGATCGCAGGTGCTGTGGAAGCGCCTATCACACCGCTTACTCTGGCTGGATTTAGCCGGATGGGTGCTTTGGCAAACAATGGGTGCTATCCCTTTGATGAAAATCGGGAAGGCTTTGTGCTCGGTGAAGGCGGGGCTTTATTTGTATTAGAATCTGCCGAGTTGGCAAGGCGTCGTGGCGCTAAAATTTACGGTCGAGTTTCCGGTTTTGGCTTGACAAATGATGCTTGCCATGCTAATGCCCCGGAGCTGGGGGGGAAAAGTGCGATCGCGGCGGTAAATCAATGTTTGAAACGCAGCAATTTATCGGCGATTGATATAGATTTTATTCATGCTCACGGTACTGCAACTGAGTTAAACGACCGACACGAAGCACTGTTAATTGAGAAGTTATTTCACCCAGGAGTTGCTGTTAGTTCGACTAAGGGGGCGACGGGTCATACTTTGGGAGCTTCGGGAGCTTTGGGCGTGGCTTTTTGTTTGATGAGTATTAAATATCAGATGTTGCCGCCTTGCGTGGGAATGAAAAAACCGGGGTTTGAATTAGATTTTGTTCGCTGTGCGCGATCGGCTATTGTCAGAAATGCGGTTTGTTTAAGTTTTGGCTTTGGCGGGCAGAATGCTGCGATCGTTTTAGCGGGCGATCGTTAATTTTTGTAAACTCGGTCGATCGGCATTTAAATTACACGATCTCTCTACAGTTAAAATCTTCTGAGGAGGCCGGAGAACCCCCGCACATCCAATTTAAATCTCAAAAATACTACAATACTTATGTATTTTAGTCAATTAACTGAGAATTTTGGTGAGATTGCTGGTGCTGCTATGCTAGTCTGGCTCTGCATCCCGACGCTAATCCTTGCGTCAAAGCCTCGGAGGCTAGAAAAGAGAGCCAGATTAAAGCAGTATTGTATTTTATTAACGCACCGATGGTGATCAGCGAAAATAGAAGAAAGAAACTGTTTAAATTAAGTCTCAGGTATTTTCACATGGATCTGGCCTCTCATCGATTTATGTCTTATTTTGAACCAGAGCAAGCTGCTCACCTTTGCCAAATAGCTGTTTTGGAGAGTTTTGCTGAGGAAACGCTGGTTTTTGAAGAAGGAGAAACAGCGGATTTTTTATATCTAGTTTTAGAAGGTAAAGTCGAGTTTAGCAAGCGGATCGAAAATCATAAATATCAAACTGTTGCTGTCGCTAACCCAGACGATTATTTTGGCGAACTCGGAGTTTTAGACGGAGAGCCTCGCAGTGCTAGAGCTGTGGCAGTTACCGGCTCGACTTTGGCCAAAATAGACCGTGAAGAACTAATAACAACTCTCCAGTTTGCTAAAGGCAGTTCGGTACTGCAAATGTTTAGTTTCATTACTAAAAATTTACGGGATACCACGGATCAATATGTTAGCCAGTTGGTACACAAACAAAAAATGGTATTGGTAGGAGAAATGGTGAGTACAATTATTCACGATTTCAAAAGTCCTTTTACCGGAATTAAACTCTCCAGTGAAGTGCTCAAAGAAATGCACCCGGATGAGGAAACTCAGGAGTGGTGCGAACTTATTCAATTGCAGGTTCAGCGAATGTTGGGGATGGCTGAAGAAGTGTTAGAATTTTCGCGCGGCAATTCTGTATTAAATAAAAAACCAGTTAATCTAATTCAGACGTTGCAGCAGTTTCAAAAGTTGAACCGAGTTTATTTTGAAGCAGCAAAAGTAGATTTGGTAGTACGGGTGACAGAAGTGATAGTGGAAGCGGATGAAAATAAGATTTTGCGCGTTTTACAAAATTTAGTTGGGAATGCTGTTGAGGCTTTTGGCGGACGAGGGGGGCGGGTGGAGATTGCTGCGTGGCAAAGTGAGGATTGGGCAGAAATTAGCATTTACGATAACGGCCCCGGCATTCCACCTGCAATTAAGGAAAAGTTATTTGAACCGTTTGTGACCTATGGTAAACGGACTGGTACTGGGTTGGGAACGGCAATTGTTAAGTCGATGGTTGAGGCTCACAAAGGGCAAATTACTTATGAGTCGGAGGACGGAAAAGGGACAACTTTTTACATCCGCTTGCCGAAAACCGAGGCTTTAGCAGATCAAAATTAAGTAGGTTAGAAGATATATACTGAGGACTTTTTCACTAAGCCTCAGAGACTTGGTTGATGAGTAGATATTTTGTAATCAAACAATATTTTTCTAAGAAACCGGCTGGAAGAGCGTAAGTCCTAATACTGTGTAGCGACTTGCAGAATAAAGTAGAATTGAATTAACGAAATGCTAAAAATCTGATGCCAGTTACTATTCAAACCTTACCCACAGAAGTTATCAATTTAATTGCCGCCGGCGAAGTGATTGACTCGATCGCCGCAGCGGTACGAGAATTAGTTGAAAATTCTCTGGATGCTGGCGCAACTCGCATCGTTGTTTCTGTCTGGCCCGAACAGTGGCGGGTGCAAGTTGCAGATAATGGTACAGGAATGGATCTGGAAAATTTGCGGCAGGCGGCTTCCCCTCACAGTACGAGCAAAATTACCACTGAAGCTGACCTTTACAAAATTGATACTTTGGGATTTCGTGGGGAAGCTTTGCACAGTTTAGCTCAGTTGGGCTGTTTGGAGGTTTTGAGCCGATCGAATGATTTGGGATTAGGGGATTTTTCGGAAAATCGAGATTCGGCGCAAACCCCCGCTAAATCTTCCTTTAACAAGGGGGGAGTTGAAAATGCTCGATCGGGCTGGCGGGTGGTTTACAATAACGCAGGCGTTGCTGTAGAGCTGGAAACAGCGGCGATCGCTCCTGGTACGGTGGTGACTGTTGATAATTTGTTTGGCAATTGGCCTGTGCGCCGCAGTTTTTTGTCGCCGGCACAGCAAATGCGATCGATCCAATTAACCCTTCAGCAAATTGCTATTTGTCACCCGCACGTTAATTGGCAGTTGCGTCAAGGAAATACGCCTTGTTTGCACGTAACTCCTGGTAGCACAGCGGAACAACTTTTACCTCAATTCGTGCGGGGAATTCGCTTGAATGATTTGCAGTATTTAAAAGTAAATTTGCCTTCATTTCCTGAAAGGAATAAATCGCCAGATTATTTCGCACACACGCAATTGTTTTTGTCAAAAACACAGCCGAGTTACCCATGCCCAATTCCCGATGCCCAATGCCCAATGCCCAATGCCCCATGCCCAATTCCCAATTCCCAGTTTTTAGAATTAGTAATTGGTTTGCCCGATCGCTGTCACCGCAGGCGGCCGGATTGGGTGAAGGTTGGGGTAAATCGGCGAGTTGTGCGATCGCCCGAATTAGAGCAAACTATTCTCAGCGCCTTTGCCCGCACTTGTCCGCGCGATCGCTATCCCGTGTGTTTTGTTCACCTGCAAATCTCCCCTTCGGAAATCGACTGGAACCGCCACCCGGCTAAGGTTGAAATTTATCTGCACGATCCGAGTTTTTGGCAAGAACAAGTTAGCGCGGCAATTGCTCGTGCTTTGCACCTGAACGATGAAGTTTTGCCGTCTGCCCCAATTCCCGATCGAGTGGGAAAATTGCTGAAGGCATCGGAACAAAAAAGTGCTTACAGTGTCGGGATTTCGGCTATACAAAATGAGGAAGGCGACGAACAGGAAAAAGCTAATAAAATAGGATTGATGGAATTGAGGGCGATCGCTCAAGTTCACAATACTTACATTGTTGCAGAACATTCCAGCGGCATGTGGTTGGTGGAACAACACATCGCTCACGAGCGCGTTTTATACGAGCAATTATGCGCGGCTTGGCAGCTAAAATATCTGGAAAAACCAGTAATTCTCAGTCAATTATCGGCGCTGCAAATTGAGAATTTATCCCGCTTGGGTTTGGAAGTAGAAAGTTTTGGCGAACAGCTATGGGCTGCCCGCGAAGTTCCTGAATTGTTAGCCGAGCGAGATGACTGTGCGGATGCGCTGTTTGAGCTCAGTAAAGTCGCAGATTTACAAGCGGCTCAAGTTGCGACTGCTTGCCGTAGCGCTATGCGAAACGGTACTCCTTTGAGTCTTTCCCAAATGCAAAATTTGTTGGATGAATGGCAGCAAACTCGCAATCCGCGCACTTGTCCTCACGGCCGCCCTATCTATTTTGCTTTGGAAGAATCGACTCTGGCTCGGATTTTTCGCCGCAGTTGGGTGATTGGTAAAAGTCACGGGATTTGAAAGTTCATTTGACATCCGAGGGCGTTCACGTCAATCTGGCTCGATCGAAAAAAACATCGTGAAGCTTTATTAAAAATAGGGGCTGATTTAGATAAAACAACTTAGAATATATTAAAATTTAAATAATGCAGTGTTTTTAATATCTTTTGGGCAACAGGCAAGATGCCTGTTCCACAAGAAAAAATGCCTCTATTACCAGCATAAAAAGTTTCATTGTACTACAAAAAGCTGCAACAGGCAAGATGCCTGTTCCACAAGAAAAAGTTCCTGCTTTACCATGAAAAAGGTTAATTATACTACAAAAAAATGCCGATTTACCCGAATAATCTTTGTTGTGGAACAGGCATCTTGCCTGTTCATGATATTAGTCCAATAAGTAAATTAAAAATAAATCAATAAATATGGATTTTCCGATCGCCCGACAACTCTTTTATCGAGAAATAAATCAGCCTGATGGCTCGATTGACCTGGCGAAAGCTGCTCTTTACATGGCTTTGGAAGAATACCCAAATTTAGATCCACACGAGTATCTCAACGCTCTCGACACGATCGCAGATGAGGTGCGCTCACGCCTGCCGGCACAGAATTATCCGCTGCGGATTATTCAAACTATTAATAGCTATTTATACGGGGAGTTGCAGTTTGGGGGCAATGATGCGGATTATTACGACCCCCGCAATAGCTTTTTGAATGAAGTGATCGATCGGCGTACTGGCATTCCCATCTCTTTATCTTTGGTTTATTTGGAGGTTGCTAAGCGCATTGATTTTCCGATGGTGGGAATTGGGATGCCAGGACATTTTTTAATTAGACCGGATTTTGAAGATGCTGGTATTTTTGTTGATGCGTTTAACGGCGGCGAAATCTTGTTTCCTGAAGATTGTCAAGCCAGACTTTCTCAAATTTATGGTCAACCTATGGAGTTGCAGCCGGCTTTTCTCGCCCCGGTAAGTCGCCGACATTTGTTGGGGCGAATGCTGGGAAATCTGAAGGCGATTTACTTGCAACAGGGAGATGCTGTGAGGGTACTCTGGGCGATCGAAAGGATTTTGCTGCTGTTTCCCGAGGCGCTGGGGGAACGGCGCGATCGCGGAATTCTCTATTATCAACTGGGACGCTTGGTCGAAGCGCGCCACGATTTGGAACTATACCTGAGAAATGCTCCGAATGCTCCTGATGCTGCTAGAATTCGCCAATTGGTCGATCGGCTCGATCGGGATCTGTGAACGTGAACAAACCTGACGGTCAACTGAGTACAGTTAGACTGCAGGCTTCTTTTTCCTTTTTTTTCTCATGCTTTTTATAGTGAGGTAGTTCCACCCCCACTTGCTAATATAGTATCAGAGTATTTCCCGATCATGAAGGGGTATAAAAGAATAATTGTCGCTTTGGGTCCCTACACCCGACGAGCCTTTCATCACGCGGGCGTAATTTATTCGGGCTACGGGGCTCCGCGCTCAGATTAATCCCCTCTAAATATACGCCCGGGACTTCCCGGCTGGTAGTTAAATTTGGTATATGTCGCACAGCACACTATAAGACATAAAAGTGAGACTCAATAAACTGCTGACCGACGACCAAATTTCGCTTTTATAATTTTTGCAAAGGTATCTAAAATTGTCAAACAGCTAATTATAACATATTAATTCTCAATTAATACCTATCTTTTGATAGGTTAAATTTGCTTGACATGACTGTAAAATCATAGGTCATTTACCGAACTTCCGAGTCCACTTTCCCGACTGATACCCGCACTGATACCTGCACTGATACCCGCAATGACGAGCGATCGAAAAAGTATTTTGACGTAAAGAGGCACAAACTCATGAACTTTCAGTTTCAACAAGGTTATCTCAACGGAATGCAACCGCTGTCAGCCAATTTAACCAAAAGAATGTCAAAGTCTTTATCATTTGGTTTGGCGCTTTTGTTGGGAACAAGTGCAGTATTCCTAAGCAGCGGCAAAGCCTTGGCATTAGATAATGTCACCGTAAAATACGGTGCTGTTGACGTAACATTACCGATGAGCGACTTACAAAGCTTTGCACAAACCGGCAAACCATCATCTCAACTGCAAAGCGTTCTGAGTCTTGCGAAACAAACTCCCGAGTCGGTGCGCCAAATATTAACGCAAGAAGTCCCTTTAGATTCCCAATTAGTAGCGGGGCTGGCAAATACTTATTTTGGGGAAATTGTTTTCAAACAATTGGGGGAGGTTGCTTATACGCCGGCCACTCGTCTTCAAAGCGCGCCCGCACTGCGCGATGCTTTAGTCGCAGCTTCCAAAGATGGCAAAATATCGCTGATTGAAGTGATGCAAAATTACGGCCCTGCGGCCTTAGAAGTTGACGGGAATCAAGCTATGGCTATTTACCAACGAGTGATTAAAGACTTGCAAAATTTGCAAGCTATGTATCAGAATTCCCCTGCTTTGCAAAATACCGCCGGCCAAGCGGTGAATTCGGCCCGACAAATGATTTGTCAGCCCAGTCCATCAGGAAGTGCGAAATAAATAACTGAAGTTGGAGGGAATTGGGAATTGGGAATTGGGAATTGGGAATTGGGAATTGGGAATTGGGAATTGGTGCTTTTTTTCCTATTAGCTCTAGCTTTCAGCTATTACCAATTACTCATGACCAATTACCAATTATTCGGCTACGCGAGGGTAATAGTTTCCCAGGGAGCATCTCATATTTGCAAAAACACTTCTTTCTTCTTCCTTCTGACTCTTTTCTCCTGGCTCCTGACTCCTGACTCCTAATTCCAATTTCGAGCTTTGCTGCTTTCATTGAGATGCTCCCGTTTCCCATTACCCATTATCCATTACCCCTTACCCATTCTTTGAGATAGTTGCTCGGCTACCCGCTTGAGTCGGCGGAGTTGGTCTTTCATATCTTTTTCCGTCCAAGGGGCGGCAAAGCGATTGAAACCAAATCTAATTAAACGATTGGGAATTTGAAATTCAAAGCGGTTAATCAAGAGAGTTCCTTGGATTTGCGGCTGGCATTCCCAACGATCGCATCCTTTGAAAAATCCGTCAAACCCCCAAACAATTAAACCTGGTTGTCGCTCCAACACAACACTCTCTAAAGAGGGTTGCAAAACAGGAATTTTTATGATAAACAAGCTGCGACTTCCTACGGCAGTATCCCATTCGCCCTGGGGATCGCAGCGTAGCAAGGGATTGAGCCACTTGTGCATTAAAGTACGATCGACTATACAGCGCTCCACCAGAGTAGCAGCAGCCTGAATTTCAATGGATTGCTCGAAAACTTGACGAATTGACATGAGAACCTGCAACAACGAGGGTATTACAAAACTTTGCTTACTTGATAGTCCTTTATTTACTTGTAACGTCAATTTTTCCAGAAATTAAAAGATTGACACACTCATAAATACAGTGTATCATCTTCAAATAAAGTATATATACTGATTATGGAGTTAGTCGAAAGGCACATCATTAAACCAAATCATAGGTTTTATCGAGAAGGCGATCGACTGTCTTGGCTGTGCAAAAATCTTTACAATAGCGCTAACTACATCTACCGTCAAAACTTTTTCGCCAGCCAACAAACAAATGCTCTGGCTGTTTATCTCGCGCTCAAAATAAGTCCTGATTACAAAGCACTGCCCGCAAAGGTAGCACAAAGCACGATCGGCTTAGTCCTCAAAGCATGGACTAGCTATTATCTGGCGGTGCGAAACTATCAGGAATACCCAACTAAATTTAAAGCCGCCCCGAAAATCCCTCATTACAAAGGTTCAAGAGAGCGAAAAAGAGAGGACGGGCGCTATGTAGTTGTATTTAATTGTCAAGCTGTCAGCAAAAGAGCCTTAAAAAAAGGATATGCTCGTCCCTCTGGGACTAATATTTGGTTGCCCTCAAAAGTCAGCTCGATTCTGGAAATCCGGATTGTTCCCAAAGTAGGTTGTTATGTTGTCGAGGTGGTCTATGAAAAGTTAGAACAGCCTTTACAAGTTAATCAGAGAGCAGCAGCCATAGATTTAGGATTAAACAATCTGGCAACATTAACTTACAATGTTCCTGGGTTAGTACCGACAATCTTCGATGGACGGGCTGTTAAGTCAACCAACCAATACTGCAATCAAGTTTCATCGGCATTGAAATCATTGCTGCCCGCAGCGCAAAAAAACAGTAAAAAACTTGCCCCATTGTGGCACAAGCCTAACTGTAAAGTGGATTACTACCTCCACACGACGAGTTCCGCAATTATTAAAGAACTCGTTAATCATCAAAGGGGCTTGCTAGCGATAGGCTGGAACCATGATTTTCAAGATGGGATTAATACTGGTAAGGTTAATAATCAAAATTTTGCCTGTATTCCCCATCGCCGATTCGTGCAAATGTTGCAGTACAAAGGACAACTTGCGGGAATTAAAGTTGTGTTAGTTGAGGAGAGTTACACATCCAAATGTTCAGCTTGGGATTTGGAACCAATTCAACAACATTCCGACTACATTGGCAGTAGGGTAAAAAGAGGATTGTTCAGAACCCAAACTGGACACTTCATAAAGGCCGATGTAAACGGTTCTTTGAATATTGGCACAAAAGCAGTCGGAGATGGGTTGATCCCAAATTCGATAGAGGGTTTTGTAGTTAACCCAGTACATTAAAAGTGTACAAACATTAAATTTAGGCGATGTCTAGATTTTTTGGAACTATTATTAAAGTTTCGTCTTCTCCTTGTCAAATGTGACGTTAACCTGAGAAAAAAATGAATGAAACTTGGCAAGAAATAACTCAACCGATATCGGGCCCCATAGCGGCTTTGTCCGATCGCCTTTTGGCACAGGCCCAGCCCGCAAATCCGCTGGCACAAGCCGAACGCGGAATTAACAATCTCTTTCAGGGCTCAAACATTGAAAATCTCCTCTGGGCCGTCGGTATCCTGCTAGTTGGCTTGATAGTATCAGCCGTCGTCTCATCTATAGTCGGGGGATTGCTCAAGAAGACGACGATCGACAATCGGCTGGCGGCTTGGATTACCGGCCGCCCGGAAGGAGCTGAAACCCCGCAAGTGGAAAAATGGATTTCCACAGCGGTGTTCTGGATCATTTTTATCTTTTTCCTAATTGCCTTTTTCGATCGCCTGAATCTAACGGCTGTCTCGCAACCGCTCAATACTTTTCTCAATCAAATTACCGGTTTCTTGCCGAAGTTAGCCGGCGCGCTAATTTGGTTGGGGATTGCTTGGGTGTTGGCGACAGTCGCCAAAATGGCCGTATCGCGCGTGATGCGGACTTTTAGCGTAGACGAGCGCTTGAATCAGGAGGTGGGCGCAGCGCCCACTGAGCGCCCTTTGCTGCTGAGCGATACTGTGGCGAATGCGCTGTACTGGTTCATTTTTCTGCTGTTTTTGCCGCTGATTCTCGACTCACTGGAAATGCAGCAGGCTCTGCTGCCGGTTAATAATTTACTCAACCAAATTCTGGCGGCAATTCCGAAAATTCTGGAAGCTGTGCTGATTGGGTTTGTGGGCTGGCTACTGGCTATGGTGGTGCGGCGGATTGTCACGAATCTGTTGGCTGCTGCTGGGGCGGACGGTTTGGGCGCTCGGTTTGGAATTTCGCGGACTTCTGGCGGACAATCGCTGTCGTGGATTGCCGGGACGATCGTCTATGTTTTGATTTTGATTCCAACCGCGATCGCAGCTCTCAACGCTTTGGACATTCAAGCGATTTCGCAGCCGGCAATCGCGATGCTCAACGACATTTTGGGCGCGGTACCCAAAATCTTCACGGCAGCCCTGATTCTGGCGCTTGCTTACATTTTGGGGCGCTGGGTAGGCGATTTGGTTACTAATATCCTGACCGGAATTGGCTTTAACAATGTCTTTTCTTGGTTGGGAGTGCAGGCACCGAAACAGTCGCTGAGGCTACCGCCAAGTTCGATCGATCCGGAGGCAACGATTCTTCAGGAACCGGAACTTCCGGCCCGCACACCTTCTGAGTTTGTCGGTATTGTGGTGCAGGTGGGCATCATCCTGTTTGCTGTGGTGGCAGCTACCGACGTGCTGCAAATTCCCGCGCTGACGGCGATTGTTAGCGGTATTGTCCTGGTTGCAGGTCGGGTGCTCGCCGGTTTGGTGGTATTTGCGATCGGCTTGTATTTGGCGAATCTGGCGTTTAGTTTGATTGCCAGTTCTGGAACTCGTCAAGCGCGGCTTTTGGGCCAAGCGGCTCGGATTGCTATTATTGCCTTTGTTTCGGCCTTGGCGCTGCAACAGATGGGCATTGGCAGCGATATTGTGAATTTGGCTTTCGGGCTGCTGCTTGGGGCGATCGCAGTTGGTATTGCTCTAGCTTTTGGTTTGGGCGGGCGCGAGATTGCGGCCGACCAAATTCGCGAATTGTTAGCGTCGTTTAAACAAGATAAGACGCCGCGTTCGTAACTCTATAAAATGGCGTTTGTCAAGTACAAACGCCATTTTTTTATGATTAATTTCATTGTAAGGGTCGCGAACCAATCGCAAAGCCTTTGAATTTGAGGATACAGCTATAGCAATCCTCGCATCATTTGCATAATTATTGTAGGGGCAATCCCACGCCCGGTTGCCCGATAGATAGGGGGTAGGCACTCTTAGCACTACCCGTACAAATTTATCTGAATCATTTAGGATTGCTATAGCGCGTCGCGTGAGAACCCCGGTCTTTCCCGCAGGGTATGAAACGCAGTTGCAGCCTTTAGGCTGCGAGTAATCTGTGTTATAATCTAACAATGCGGAACAAGTAGGCGTATCAACTACGTGTTGAACCATTCCTAGAACGGTGAAATTCCGGGCAGTAAGACACCCTCAGCATTTTTGACCGAAGAACGAGCCCGCCTGGCCCCTGGCTTTAGACGGGGGGATAAGTCGGTAGCGGTTTCAACCGCCTTCAGTTTTTGATATAATTCAAACAGCAAGTAAGAATAACCATCTACGCGAAGAATCATCAAGCGTGCGGAGAAATCCCGGCAACGGAGACATCCGCCTTTGATGCGGAATACTTAAAGGGCGAATAATGGCAGGGTGAGGAGCGTACCTATCTGGCTCGTGCGATGGACTCTGAAAGTAAGAAAAACTCTAAAAGTAAGCGCAATTGCAATATCTTTGATACGGGTATTGTTTTGAGCGTCTAGGGGGACTTTTGCCTGTCCCTTCCAAGTTTAGCTTGGAGAATCCCCAGGCTTCAGCCGTGGGGAGTGTCAAATCACCATAATCAGTGGTTTTTATTAGCCCGTTTGGAGCGAGCCTTTGGGAGGGTTGGGTAATTTTTGATTTTAGATTGACCAGCGCAAAAGTTGAGGTAGAGCAACTCAACCATTCTTAGGCCGCTTTTTGACAATTTTTTCAACTTTCAGGTCCATCAAATTAAGGAAGTATTTATTACGTTCAGATAAATTTAATTCAATCCTCACAAATCACTTTTCTGTAAAACTCCAAACACCATTCCAGTTATCAGGCACACCCTCCCTCATCAATTGCTCAATCCTCTCCAAATAAAGGAGAGCAGTTTTATCAGCAGGATGTACAGCAATCACCTTCTCAAAACTTTCTCTCGCAGATTCCAGCCGATCTTTGTGCCGATATAATTCCAATCCTTGTTCAAAATCCAGTTTGGTTTTCAACTTCAGTACCCTGACATCCTCATGTTCTGCATCCAGGACCTCATAAACCGCAATCGGCTCATTTCGTCCCTTCACAATCGCCCGGTCTAAAAAGCGCAATTGGTATTCATCGGCATTAGTTGAATCGTCTAGCACTTGCTGAGAAATCAGAAGAGAAACGCCGTAAAACTTTGTTAGCCCTTCCAACCGTGCCGTTAAATTAACATTGTCAGAAAAAGCATCACCCTGCATCCGGTTCTCTTCGCCGACCATGCCCAGCATCATGTGACCCACATGAATACCAATCCCAATCTTAATAGGTTGCTCACCTGCCTGAAGTCGCCCCTGATTAAATTGCTCAACGACTCTAAACATAGCAACGCCCGCCGCCAAAGCATCATTGCCTCCATCTGGAAAAACAGCCATCATACCGTCCCCCAGAAACTTGACAATCAAACCATGATTAGTACGAATTTCTGGACTAACTTTCTGCAAATAAGTATTGACAAAAGCAAAATTTTCCTTGGGAGTCATTTTTTCAGACAGCGTAGTAAAGGAGCGAATATCAGAAAACATCACTGCCATAACTTTGCTGACATGATCCCCTAATTGCACATTAGTAATACTTTTCTTCCGCAGAAAACGCAGATAATCATGAGGAACAAAGCGACCATAAGCTGTCAGCAGCTCTTCCAAATTTTGATTTGCCCTGGTCAATTCCTTCTCTCGTGCTTTGACCGTATTGACCATCTGAGTAAAGACTCGTGCCAGTTGTCCTAGTTCGTCACTGCGTTTAGCAACCTCTGTTAGTGCATCCGGTTGAAAAGCATCTCGTTCCACCTCAGAAGCAGCACTTGTCACCTTACCAACTTGCTCAATATATGCTGCTTGACGTAAAATTTCAGCTTTGAAAAGTCCTTCAGCTTCCTGTCGCTTGAGGAAATTCAAATAGGCATTGGAGTGATAGCGGATGCGAGCGATCAGTTCCATGCGATCTGGCAGTTTCACTAGGTAGTCATTGGCGCCAAGTCCAAAGGCCTTAGCTTTGATAGTAGGGTCTTCTTTACTGGACAGCACAATTAGCGGAATATTACAGGTAAAACTGTCTTTGGATCGTAGAAATCGAACTAACAGCAAGCCATCCATTTGGGGCATAACCAGGTCTTGCAGTATGACAGTTGGCTGGCACTCCTCCGCAATGTCAAAAGCTTGAGTTGGATCGCTACAGTAGTGAAATACGATGTCCGGTTCGGAAGCCAACATTCGACGAATGGCTTCACTAATGATGGGTTGATCGTCAATTAATAAAACTGTTATTTGCTCGTGTATCAAAGTTGTCATAAGTGGTAAAAAGAATAAAGTCAGTATAGAGAGCCAGCTTTTAACTAATCCGTGTTTGACGTTTTATTAGATGTATTTACTTAATTAGCGGTTTAGTATGAGATTTTGGCGGAGGGTAGTGCCGATCGCATCTGGTGATAAAACCTCTACAGCAGCATTCAACTCAACCGCTGCTTTAGGCATTCCATATACCACACAACTGTCCTTATTTTGAGCAATCGTGTGCCAACCTTGAAGCTTCAATACGCTTAATCCCTCCGCCCCATCTCTACCCATTCCTGTTAGCAGAATCGCAGTTCCCTTGCGCGTCCAATGTTGAGCAACACTCTTGAAAAATACGTCAACTGATGGACGATAGGGATAATTAATCGGCTCTTTGGTGTAGCCGAGAGTCAAGTCCGGTTTTAAATACAAATGATCGTTAGTACCTGCCACTAAAATAGTTCCCTTTTCCAATCGATCGCCCGCAACCGCAATTCTTATGGGCAATACTGTTTGTTGTCTCAACCAATCAACCAATCCACTAGAAAACTGATCGTCTATGTGTTGGACGATCGCGATCGCTGCACCAAAACTAGCAGGTAGCTGCGAAAGGATGGTTGCTAATGCTTTCGGGCCACCTGTAGACGATCCAATCGCCACTAACGGGACAGTAGATACAGTAGATGAAAGTCCACTTCGTCGATCCAATTCCAGCGATGAAATGGACTTTTTTGCTTGTATCTTTGTTGAAGAAGGCTGTTTTAGCAGTTTGCGAATTGTGCCAACTTTAGCGAGTAGCGCGTTTGCTGTATTAGCGGTATCTGTGCCACTCAAAACAGGTGTATCAACTGCATCTAAAGCGCCGTATCCCATCGCTTCATAAACTTTTGCAAGATTTTTATCAGCACTGGCTGTAACAATCAGAATACGGCAGGGAGAGTGTTTCATAATCTGACGGGTTGCTTCTACTCCATCCATGACAGGCATCAACAAATCCATTAAGATCATGTCTGGCGTATCTTGAGCGCACTTAGCAACTGCTTCGGCTCCATCCCGTGCAGTCCAAATCACCTGGTAGTCAGAAACTGTCTGCAAAACCCGTCGGAGTGCAGCAGTTGCGATCGCCAAATCATTAACAATTGCAATTCTCATCAGCAAATCCCCCTAAATTAAACGTAAAACACGGATGAGTCAGTCGATTTTAGATTTTAGATTTTAGATTTTAGATTTACCCACAGAAAAATCAGGAAGCTTGAACTTTGGTCTAAATTTTTTATCTTTCCACGGCTTAAGTACGTGGCACGGTATCCGTTTTTGGGCTGGGTCATCAGTCGATTTTAGATTTTAGATTTTAGATTTTAGATTTACCCCACAGATAAATCAGGGATCTTGAACTTGGGTCTAAATTTTTTATCTTTCCACGACAGGAGTACGTGGCACGGTATCCGTTTTTGGGTTGGGTCAAAAGCTTGGTGTCTATGCCTTCTCCCTCCTGCCTTCTTCATTCTACTTATCAACGCCCAATTAAATTCACGACAGCCTCAATCAGGGTTGCATCATGAAAACTACTTTTAGTTAGATAGTAATCTGCACCCGCTTCTAAGCCCTGAATCCGATCCTCCTCGCGATCGCGATAAGACACAATAATCACAGGAATGGAATACAAACGGGAATGGTTCTTCATTTGCTTCACCAGTTCAATCCCATTCATGCGTGGCATATCAATATCACTGATCACTAAATCGTAGTGGTTAGTCCGAACAGCATTCCATCCCTCCATCCCATTGACAGCAATATCCACGCTATAGCCGCGATTTTCTAGCAGCTTACGTTCCATTTCCCGCACCGTGATCGAGTCATCCACAACCAAAACTTTCTTGCGTTTGTCTTTAACGACATCCGTTACCTCGCCTCCCACCTTTGTTAATCGTCCGGCGTTGAGGATAGCATCGATCGATCGCACCAGATCCGATACATCAACAATTAGAATCGGCGAGCCATCTCCCATTATAGATGTGGCACTAATATCAGGTACTTTGCCCAAACGCGGATCGAGTGGTCGAACCACTAAATCGCGCTCACCTAAAAACTTGTCCACCACCAAACCATAGGGATTAGATTGATCGCTGATCACCACCACAGACAGCGAACCTGGATTAGAGGATGGTTCAGGTAATTCTAGAACTTGATGGGCAGCGATTAAACCAATATTTTGTTGATTCATCGTAAAGTATTGGCGATTTTCCACCTCCGAAATGTGCGATCGCTCCACAGTAACAATCTGATCGATGCGAGCCAGGGGCACCGCATACGGCTTGCCAGAAACTTCCACCAACAACGTGCGAACCACCGACAGCGTTAGCGGCAGTTGAAAGTGGAAACTCATTCCTTTGCCCGGTTGCGATATAGCACGCACCGTTCCGCCTACTTCCTGTGCCATACTTTTAGCAATATCCAGACCCACACCTCTTCCAGAGATTTCCGTTACCTGTTTAGCGGTGGAGAATCCAGGTAAAAACAGAAACTCCATCAATTCAGCATCCGTAAGCTGGGCTGCCATTTCCGAAGTTGCCAGGTTTTTGTTAATCACCTTTTGGCGCAACTGCTCTGGATTGATACCTCGCCCATCGTCGGAAATGGTAATTGCTAGCATTCCACCTCGATGAAATGCCTCCAGTCGAATCATACCCACCGCCGATTTTCCAACAGCAGTCCGTTCGTCTGGTAGTTCAATTCCGTGATCCGTTGCATTTCGCAAGATATGAGTCAGGGGAGCTTCCAGCTTTTTGAGAATGTCGCGATCGACCGGCGTTGCCTTACCTACAATTTCTAACCTAACTTGCTTATTCAACTTGCGTCCCAAGTCGCGGATCATGCGCGGAAAGCCTTGTACGCCATCCACAAAGGGACGCATATGCGAGGTAATGACTTCCCGGTAGAGGCGATCGGACAGATTAGCAGTCCGTTGGGCATATAGCTCCAGTTCCCCCAAGCGCTCGCCCAGAAAGTCTAGACACTCTTGTTCTTGGTTTCTTGCTGTTTCTAGATACTCCTTTCCTTCTGGCTGATAGGCACCGTGTTCAAGGCTATCCTGCAACTGTTCTAGCGTTCTGGAAATTTCGACCATCCGCCGTTTCAGGGACATCATGGAGTCTGCGTAGGGTTGCAGCCAGTTGGCTTCAATCAGTGACTCACCTGCGAGCCCCATAATTCGATTTAAGTTCTCAGCACTGACTCGCACTACGCGATCTTGAGTAGCCGCGTGTTCTGATTCTGAAGAGGAAGATTTACCCCGCTCTGGACTTTCCTGCACCATCACGTCTGATGGCGATGATTCAGCTTGATCGATCGCGATCGCGGTATATGAAGATGTGGACTGAATGCTAGATTGGTTGGAAATTTCTAGGGATGATTCGGAAACTGTAGAAGCGACTGAAACACGGGACTGAGAAACTATATTTTCCTCTTCTCCATCTCTAACTCTCGCGCGATCGAGTTTGGGTGCAGATTCTGGGGTCAAAATAGCAGCGATCGCCCCTCTTGTTATTTCAAATTCGGCATTATGTTCTGCTAACCAACTGGCTAATTCTACATCGCTTACTTGACCTATACCTTCGAGCAAATCCACACCTTGAAGCAGCACATCGACACAATCGGGATTCAGTACCACTGTCTTGTTCTGTGCTGCCACAAAACAGTCCTCCATCACATGAGCTATATTGACTAACGCATCGAGCCCAACAATGCGAGCAGCCCCCTTAATCGAGTGGGCTGCTCGCATTAATGTTTCCAATGCCTGCGTCGATTGAGAATTGCTTTCCAATGCCAGCAATCCCTCATTCAAGATAGCAACCTGTGCTTCTGCTTCCAGGCGAAATAAGTCCATCATGGAGTCATCGCCAGTCAGCGTCGCTGTTACATCTGGGGGTGCTGTAGGGGTTGTTTTTGTAGTATCCAGTGCCGCTGACACAACTGGGGGTGCTGTAGGCGTTGTTTTTGTAGTATCCGCTGCCACTGTTACATTTGGGGGTACTGTAGGCGTTGTTGTGATAGTTGGGTTGGAGGAAATGGCGATCGCCCTTTCTTCGTGTCCTGCGTTATCAGAAGGGATAAGTTCAGAAGGGACAACTAAAGTTGTCTTCGGTACAGACTCAGAAGATGTTGTCTCCTGACTAAATGAAGACACATCAGTACCCACTTCGTTCGCCTGAACTGAAGGAACAGCCATCATGTTAACTTCAGAGGACAAGACGATCGAAATAGCTTTTTGGGTCGTTGCCAAATCCCAGGAATGCTCCCTCATCCACCGCTCCTGCTCCTCCTCTGTCACTTTGCTCATACCCAAAAGTAAATCACCCGCATGAAGTAAGACATCAATTTGCTCATCACCTAGGGTAACGGTCTTGTTCTGAGCGGTAATCAAACACTCCTTAATGAGTTGTGCCAGATGGGAAATCGCCTCCATCTTTACAATTCGAGCAGTTCCCCATACCGAGTGGGCTGCCTGAATTGCTTGCCCAAGTTCGAGCATAGAGAATGGTTGCGTTTTGAGTATAGGAAGCACTTCCTTGAGGATGGTGACCTGAGTTTCAACTTCCTGACGAAATAGCTCCAACTTCGAGTGATCGCTCATAATCCGCTCCGTGTTCTGCTACAAAATTTTGTGATTGAGGGTGTAGAACAACAATTCAGAATCGAGATAATTGACTTGATTGCCATGCCAATGAATAATTCCCTGGGTGTAAGCCTCAGTGGCTTTAGTAATCACAATAGGGGCATCTCGTAATTCATTTAGGTGGAAGCGGTAAACTCCATGAACTTCATCAACCGGAAAGACCCACTTATCGTTTCCCTGCCCTGCCATTATCATTCGTTTGGCATTGGCGGATGTGACAGTGGAGGAAGTCTCCTTAGCCGATTCTAAATTCAACAAATGACTCAGGGAAGCACAAAGCAACGTTTCCCCGCGAATGTTCACCAGTCCCAAAAATAACTCGTTGCTGCGATGGGGCAGGGGTTGAATGACACAAGGAGGGGTCACTTCTTGCAGAATTCGGACTGGAAGAGCTAATCGCTCATTCCCAAGTCGAAAGATCATGACCGAAATAGCATCCGCTGTGTGGATGACTATTTCATCGCCTTCTACATCCTCGTGGTCTACGGGTGTTTCTGCCAGAATATTGAGCCACTCATCTAAGTAATTCAGTGGTGGTTCGCGTTCTAGCAAACTATCGCCAGCTTCTGCATAAACTGGGCATTCATAGCAATGTATCACAGTTGCTAATTGACCGCATGAGCGATCGCCCATGACCCCAATTTGATTCCAGCAGTCATTCAGGGAGCTTTCTACAGTCAATGGTTCACTCCAAGGGTTAGTCATAACTAATTTGGTTGTTAAGTAAATCCACCTAATTAAACGTAATGTCGGGCTAAATGTCGGGCTAAAAAGTTTGCTGTATAAGCATTCTTCACCTCGATATTCTTCCTCATTCCTTCTATAGCGGTTCTCAAGCGTTGTGATGTATGGGGGCGAGTCCAATGCCCCATGCCCCATGCCCGATGCCCCATGCCCCATGCCCGATGCCCCATGCCCCATGCCCCATGCCCCATGCCCGATGCCCCATGCCCCATGCCCGATGCCCCATGCCCCATGCCCCATGCCCCATGCCCCATGCCCCATGCCCGATGAGCACCTCATGTTACTGAGAAAGGCTATAGTTAACCATCTTTACCGATAAGTCTTAGACCGGGATATCTCTTTCCGTAATCCTTGGGCTGCATCATCCAGTTGTTCCAAGGCACTATTCGTTTCACGTAAAGCATCCACTGTTTGATGAGAAGCTTGACCGAGTTGCTCCATTGCCTCGCTAATTTGCTGCGCCCCCTCCGATTGGTCTTCAATGCTTTGACTGACTTGTTCAAATCGAGGTGGCAAACTCTGTACTTGAGTGATGACTTTCGCAACTTGGTCGCTAATCTTGCTGACTCGATCTACACTATTGTTCACCGAGTTGTTGAATTTATCCATTTCCATCACACCAACCGTAACCGCCGATTGCATATCTTTTACGATTTGCTCAATTTCGAGCGTAGCGACTGCCGTCTGATTGGCAAGTCGTCGAATTTCTCGCGCAACAACCGCAAAACCCGCACCATATTCTCCCGCTTTTTCTGCTTCGATAGCTGCATTGAGTGACAGGAGGCTGGTTTGGTCTGAGACCTTTGTGATTGTGGTCACAACATTGCTGATGTTTCCGGCTTTTTTATTCATCACTCCTAGTTTGGAGGAGATAGAAGTCGTTGCCTCCGCCAGTTGCCTCATGACATTTTCCATCTCGGCGAGTTCATCCTGACTGTCGTTTGCAGAGATGGCGGTTGTTTGAGCCATCCCAGCAACTTGTTCCATTGTCTTTACCAAAGTTCTGGAGGTTGCAGCAATTTCCTGTGCAGTGGCGGTGACTTCGTTCGTGGAAGCAAGTTGTTCCGCAACAGTGGCCTCCAATTCTTTACCAGATGCTGCAATTTGAGTTGCAGAGGTTGTAATTTGCACCACTGACTGTTGCAAGCTCTGAATCAGCGCATTACTGAGAAATCGGCCTAAAAGAATTGCTACCCCAGGGCCGATCAGCATAGCAATAATTGTCCAAAACTGTGATTGGCTAATAGCTTGAGTGGCATTTTTTTCGGCTATAGTAGCAGTGTCTTCATTAATTCTCAGTGCTTCTAGAATCGCTGCTGTTGCAGTATCAAAAGAGGCACGATTTGTCTTGGCACGATTGCGTAGCTGCTCGAAAACACCAAGGGCTTTTCGAGTATTGGCTATTTCTAGAGGATTATTTGGCTTCTGACCAATTAACTCCACTTCTCTGGCATAGGGATGCAGAATTCCTAAACTTTCAAATTGCTGGTTGAGTTTGAGAAAATCTTCATGATCGCTTTTCCATCTATCCCAGTTACTCTGGAGGTTTTTATAGTTTCTATTTTCTTCTTCCGTTCGAGGAGTTGCTTCATACTGCTTAAACCCTTCATCGATCTGATTCCAAGCTTTTTTGATTCGCTCTAACTCAGCTTGTCGTTCCTGGGCAGTTAGTCCAGCAACCAATAAAGCTCGTTCTGACGATTCAATCTGGGTTTGCCCTTCGTTGACTTTCCACAATCCAACCAGGCTCGGCAAACTATTATTGCTTAATGTATCGATGTTACCACTTAAGCGCAACGTAGAGATTAAGCCCACTAGCCCTACGATAAGAACCAATGCTCCCATGAAATTGAAAGCGGTCTTAATGCGACCTTGTAAAGATTGATCTTTGAACACGTTATTCACCATAAATACTGCCTCATTGTTATCCGCATAATTGGGTATTTTGCTGTATCTTTTGAACTCGCTGCTTAAGAATTTCTGCACCCACAATATCGCCCCGATGTTCTTTCAAAAGAGATAGATGTATCAGGGCTTCGTAGCAGTTAGGATTAAGGTAAAGTGCTTTCTGAAAATATCGCTCAGCTTGAGCATTTTCAGTTTTTGCTTGATACAATGTACCCAGTAAAGTATAGGCTTCAACATTAGTAGAGTTGCCAGCCAAATATTCTTGGCAATGATTAATTGCCTTTTCTACTTGCCCGACATCCGCTAATTGTCTAGCCAGTTCCAGCCCCGAATGAGTTTTTGTGCTGCTGACTTTATCTGTTGATTGGATTGCTTTAGAAGGCAATTGAGAAGTAGACTGACGGGTAACGATCGCGGTAGAGGAGGTATTGCGTGCTAGAGTTCGGGGCTGTTCAATCTGGGTTATGTGACTTTTGTTCAACGGTAAGCTTTGCTGTGATTCAGTAGATGCTGAAGTCTCTCTCAATGGCGACTGCACTTGAATGATATCCGATTTCCGGTACGCAAATGTAAAGGATTGTCGAATTGAAATAAAGGGATGGCTGGGAACTTTTCCGGTTTCAGCCGATCCGACGCAAAGTAATCCGTTTGGAAGTAACAAACGATCTAGGGTATTGAAGACTTGAGTACAGGCAGTGGGTTCCAAATAAATTAATAGATTACGACAGAAGATAATGTTATACTTGGTTTCGGCATCAGAAAACACATCTAAAAGGTTGCCCTGGCGAAACTTAACGATATTCCGAACGGGTGCAATGATTTCATAGCCGGCTACTGTTTGTTGAAAATAACGATCGCGCTCAATCCAGTCTTCGCCCCGAAATGAGTTTTTCCCATAAATGCCTCGCTGCGCTTTGGCGAGCGCCTGTTTGCTAATATCGATCGCATCAATGCTGAACCGATTTACAGACAAGCCAGCCTCCAGTAGCGCGATCGCCATTGAATAAGGTTCTTCGCCACTGGAGCATGGTACGCTTAACAGACGCAGTTTGGTTGAACCTGATTTGTTTAACCATTCAGAGCGGACGTAGTTGATCAGGAAATCAAAGGGTTTGCGATCGCGAAAAAACCAGGTTTCTGGAACTACAATTTTTTCAATTAGTTCTTCTAATTCTTGGCGTGAGGTTTGTAAAACTTTGAAATAGGTATCAAAATCGGGTAAACCACAAGCTGTTTGACGAGTTTGGACGGCTTTGGCAATTTTGTGAGAGCCGATGATATTAGCGGCAATTCCAATTTTTTGACTTAACAAGGTTTCAATTTTTGCTAGGCTCATCAGTATTGGGCGCTCCTGCTGCTAAATAAAGGTGTCGTGCATCAGTGAATAGTTGCTCCAGATGAATCCGCTGAATCATGCCGTTTTGATCTAGAATCATTCCGCCTAAGTAAGGTGCTACGTTCATGCGAGCATCGGAATTTACTAATTCAGTTTCTGGCTTATCCAATGTCTTGATTACCCGTTCCGCCATCAATCCCAGGTATTGCAGCCTATTATCATTAGTGGAAGAGCTGACCATAATAATCCGCGTACTCAATTTAAAGCCGCTTGGTTTTCCCTGAATCAGATGGCAAAGGTCAATAACAGGTGCTATTTTACCTCGGTAGTTAAATAATCCTGCGACATACTCCGGTACATGATTCATCTTCCTGAGAGGAACTCTAGGTATTACTTCTACTACGCGAGAACTCTCGATGGCATAGGAATCTTTTCCAATATAGAAGAGTAACATTAACATGGTAAGACCTCTTGCTTCCTCAAATAGTAGGTAAAAATACAGAAGTTTTGAAGTTAAAAATTACACATAAAACTGTTTAAACTCGGCTAAGTTTTTGACTGTAGTCGGGAGCGTATCACTTGTGCAACCCAGCTAGAAATTGGAGTTTGGAGACACGAGACAGGAGCCCGAAGAAGTGTTTCTACAAATATGAGATGCTCCTTGTAGTAACCAATATAGTCAATATTAATTGTTACACTCATTCCCTAGGAATGTCAAGGATATTCTGGACATTTTGACCACAAATAATGGTGAGCTCGTTCTCAACACCTGTCTTTTCAATTATACTACTTATGTAATGCTCCAGCTTGAAGAATGTAATCAATACTTCAAGTGGTGTATCTTCGGCGGTAGGAGTCCTTGAATCAATCTCTTGAATCGTTGTCGGATTTAAATATTGAAAGACCTGATAAGTCAGAACTTCAATTGCGTCTGCTGGCAAATGTTCAATCTCACTGGCATATCGAGTCAGGCGTGACTTGGCAAAGCTGATTTGGAAGCGAGCACGCCTCAGAAGGCGCTGCCGGATATTCTCATAAAGTTCTGGATTTTCCGAAGCCAAAGTTTTATGATTTAATAAGATGGGAATGACATCGGGATTTTCTTCTAAGAACAAAAGACTACCTTCTCGCTCATAGGCTGCTACTCCTTCCATTCCTAATGCTCCAATATCTGCTAAGGCAATAATTATCGCTAGAGGTGATAGAGGTTTGCTGGAGTCATAAAGAGCAGGTTGATAAATCGCTTGCTCGGATGGTTCGTATATGCAAATGGTGGCTTCGATGGCGTCTTGAATAATCAATAAGTCTGCATCCGAGAACCGTGCAAGACTATTCAGATTTTGTTCGCATTGCTGTTGATTTAGGATGTTAATGTATTCAAACAACTTTTCAATTGTTGCTGCCTCACTTACACCCATCTCGCGTCGTCTGGACTTGTGAGGTTGGGTTTCAGGAACAAAAAGTTGCAGCATATCATGGGCAGTTGCACAAATATCTAGTAGAAGTTGCATTCGTGCCATATAATCTGGCGCAGCATTGTCCTTTAGGGATGTTTCCCAATGAGGACGGATTGCTTGAAAAATAATGTTCGCTCGGTGCTGTACGTTATTAATATGCTCGCGGGTGTGATAGTAAAGCTGCTTTTGAGCAATTTCTCGATCGAACTCCTCAAGAGCTAAGTTTGTGAGTTTAGCAATCGCCGACGCAAAGGTAATGGGAGTCCGTTCTAAGTTTTCTTCAGAGTGGTGTGGTGATTTAAAATTTTGAGAATTTAACGAACTCATGTCAGGTCAACTCCAAAACTAAGTTGGCAAAAATAAATTTATTAACAGCTATCATCTATTGAATTCCGGTCCACTCGCGTAAGAACGGTAGCAAAAAGGTAATCGGCGCTTGTTCTTCCACCTTTACCCGCAACGCTGTTGTAGTTCCCGGTGTCAACTTCATATCTGGTCCCTTCGACGATGACCACTGGTAGCCGCTGACATTACTGGGTTCTGATATTAACTCTGCAATCACCTCCACCTTGGCGGTTTTTTCGGTAAGCCTATCTGCCAGTTCAGCATTACCTAATTTTGAAGCTGCTCCGGTTGAGGTAACAGGATAGGCAGACACGGATTTCACCATTGCGACAATACCTCCAAATCGCTCCCGCTTGACCGTATCCGGTGTAATTTGAATTTTCATTCCGGGCTTGATCCGCTTACCATTTTTCACATCAAAGTAGGCGATGCTAGTCAGATGAACTTTTCCTTGCTCTTGAGTTTGCAGAGCACCGAAGCGCATACCCGGACTGACAACTTGTCCAACTACAATACTGACTTCTAGAATGCAACCTTCTTGGGGACTTTGAATTAAGCTCCGCTCCTTAATTTGCTGTTCTAGTTGGGCAACAGCGCGAGAGCTCTCCGCAATTTCGTTTTCTCGATCGTTAGATGCTTTTAAATTGTCTTGTTCTAAGCGTTTGCTGCGGGTGTTTAACTCTTGTAGCTGAGATTGAATTTCTGAGATTTGACTGCGATTTTCTCTAAAAGAATTTTCAACTATAATCTCCTGGCTATTAAGTTGCTGCAATTGAGCTTGAATGTCAGAAATTTGGTTGAGATTCTCTCGAAAAGATTTATCAATCCCTACTTCTTTACTGCTTAATTCTTTTAACTGAGTTTGAATACTAGAAATTTGAGTACGGTTTTCTCGATAATCATTTTCCGCCTCCAAAACTGTATCCTGTGATATCGCGCCTTCAGTTAGAAGAGCCTTTCGACCGTCTAACCTCTTTTTGAGCACTGGATTTATCTTAGAAACATCCTGAAGACTTTCCTCAAGGGAAAGACGCTGCTGTTTAATAGCACTTAACTCTCGTTCTTTAGAAACAGACGCTAATGCCTGCGTATTCTGAAACCTTTGTTGCAGAGTTTGGCGTTGCTGCCCAATAGTAGCTAAAGCTCGCTCCTTGAGAACCCCAGACATGGCTTGAACATCTTGCAACCGTTGGGTCAGATTTGCTCTCATTGCTGCAATCTCTTCTTGCTCCAGTTGGGTACGCTGCTCTTGGAGTGAATTAGTTTTGATATTTTGTACAATTAATTGCTGGCGTTTAGCTTGTTGTAGTTTCAGTTGTTCCTGTAACTCGGTGGGTTTAATCGTCGCTATAATTTCCCCTTTTTTGACGCATTGATTATCTTTAATCAGTAAAGATTCTAACTGTCCGGCAATCGGTGATTGTAATTCTACAACTCGTTGCGGTGAAATCAATACTCCTTGTCCTGTCACTGTGATAGGAATTCTACCAACAACGCTCCAAACTAGCGCCATCACCATAAATCCCCCCACGGCTATAGCTGGGATAAAGTCTTTGGTTTTGACCACTTGCATGAGTTGGTCAAGGCGTTCTGGAGAAGCAACAGATTCTAGAGATTGCTGTTGATCGGGGGTATCATTTATATCTGAAGCAGTCATAACAATTAATTCCTTTGTAGCCGATTCATCATCCACTTAAACCGAGTACCTGCCAGTAGGGTTGGTTCTAGCACGTCCAGAGGAATTTCATCTTCATACTCAATGTCCTCGGCTAGTTGTTGGTCTTGGCTGTAAGCTTTTTGACCAAAACCACGTTGTATTAAGCCTTCACGCAACCGATCGATTAACACCAGAGAAATAGCGCGATAAAAGCGAGTGGCAAATCCGCGATCGCGTTGTATTTTCTCTCTTAACATCTGTTGCGGTACGGCTAATACCACTGAATTCTCCGCACATTTAATACTTGCAGAGGCGTTCCCTGCTTCTACAAAAGACATCTCACCGACAATTTCTCCACTCGCCCGTCGTGCCAATTCTTTTTCCACTGGTTTTCCCTCTACCATCATGGAAAATATTACTGCCAAATTGCCTTGTAACAAAAAGTACAAGGCTTCTACGGGCTGATCTTGTTGAATTAACGAGGTTCCAGCGGGAGCATTTTGTTTTTTGCCACGAGTTACCATCCAGTCGATATCATTGTCATTCAGGATGGCAAAGAGAAATAGGACTTTTCGCAATGCTTGTCCTGGGACGATTTTGTTTTGCGCTAGTAATTTAGAGACACTTCGTAGGCGGGAGGATAAGATGGCAGTCAGTTCTTGGTAAAGTCTAGCCCCAAAATCTGGATCTCGCTCCATCTTTATTTGTAACTGCCGTTTAGATAAAGCTAATACTAGCGAGGGTTCTACGGTTTTGACAGTGGCGGAGGGGAGGCGATCGTCTATGAAGGACATCTCGCCAACTACTTCACCTTTACTGCAACGAGCAATTTCTTGATCGTCTTCGGAATTGTTCTGCGAAATTAAGACTGCTACAGTACCGTCGAGGATAAAGTAAATTGAGTCTGAGTGCTGACCTTCTTGAATCAGCACTGTATCAACCGGCATTTCTTTGTGAGTGCCCGTTTGAACCATCCACTCTATATCGGGTGGTTCGAGAACTTTTAAGTTGTTGAGTTGGGTAAGTACAGGTGGCATGGTTGAAACTAATGAGAGGGCGGTTTTGTTTATATGGGCGATCGCATTGTAAAGCGTGGATAAAAGCGGTAAAAAGGTGGAATAATTGCAGTTTTGGCTGATAGATACAGTAAAATCCGTGGAGGCAGGTTATCGAATTTTTCCCTTTTTCAGTTTTTCACCTTTCCTTGCTTCGCTATCAATTTGGCAAACATACCCTCCTGAGAAGCTAATTCTTTAAACGTCCCCTGCTGAACCACTCGACCGGCTTCAATCACGTATAGCAATCCTAAATCATTTGTAAAAATATGTAGGGGTAGTGCTACCCCTACTCCCCGTGCCTACCCCAGCCAAGGCGGGGCAACCACGGGGGGTTTGCCCCTACAAGAATTACACGAATCATTTAGGATTGCTATAGATGCGATCGGCATTACGAATGGTACTAAGACGGTGGGCGATCGCGTCTCTTAATTTCCAGGTTTCGCCCCAACTCACCCTTATAACTGAGATATTGCACCATTCTCAATTAGCCGTAGGGGCGGGTTCGCCAACAGCCTTAAAGCTTGCAAATAGGTTCTATAGACCCGCCCGACCCCACGAAAAATCCTCTTATTGATATTGCTGCAAGATGTCAGTTATAACCAACTCACCCTTCTAAGTATAAAATAAAATCTTTCTTTTGGTAGATGACTTTTGAGGCTTATAAAAGTATGCCACGCTTGGTTAGTCTTTGCCCTCCGAGAAATTACGTAGGGGAGTGGCAGGGGTTCTCCTTAAACTTGCGTGCTATCCGCAGTGAATCTCTTGGTTTTCCCCTGCTTCGCTATCAATTTGGCAAACATACCCTCCTGAGAAGCTAACTCCTCAAAAGTACCTTGCTGAACCACACGACCGGCTTCAATCACGTAGATGCGATCGGCATTACGAATGGTACTAAGACGGTGGGCGATCGCAATTCGCGTCACCTTCAGGCGATCCAAACTCTCACTCACAATTGCTTGGGTACGATTATCTAACGCACTGGTCGCTTCATCAAAAAAGATGATTCGCGGTTTCAATACCAACGCACGGGCAATCAGTAACCGTTGTCGCTGTCCGCCAGATAAGTTTGCACCCCCCTCTGATATCACCGTGTGTATCCCCATCGGCATATTTTCAATATCTTCGGCAAACCCTGCCATCCGCGCCGCATCCCAAGCTTCCTCCATACCGATTAATGCACCACCGCTAATATTTTCAAACACGCTTTCGCTATTGATGCGCCCGTTTTGTAACACCACACCCAGTTGACGACGCACCGCAGCAACATCTAAACCCGATAAATCTTGTCCGTCGTAGTAGACAGTACCCTGTTCGGGAACGTCGAAACCCAGTAACATCCGCAGAGTGGTAGATTTACCGCTACCAGAAGGACCAACAAAAGCAATAAACTCACCCGGTTTGGCTTCGATGGTCACATCATCCAGATTTAATGGCCCATCTTCTCGATAGCGGAAGGTAACGTGGTCTAGCTTAACATATCCCGAAAGTCGCCCCGGATCGGCTTTATTTAAATCTACCTCTGGCAATTCGTCTGCGATCGGTTTAGCGTGTTCCCACAACACCCCAATTTCTAACATATCGATCAGCGTGTTGCTGAGAGTTGTTACTCCTGTAATAAAGATAGCAAACGCCGCATTGAATGCTAGAAAGGTTCCGGTAGTAATCCTATCTGTTTGTGCCTGATTCAGCAAGCTAGCAGTCATCCAAAAAATCAGGATAAGGGTTAGGTTAGACTGCAAAAGATTAAAAGTAGCGATCGCATCTTCAATCCATTGGTTATCCTGCATTAATTTCAGTTGCTGTTGATAATACTTCGCCCAATAAGCAAAGGCTCGTCCTTCCGCGCCTGTAGTTCGTAATTTGGAAATTCCGCCGACTAGCTGAATAGTAAGTCCACCAATTTCACCTTCGAGTTCTTCCAGACGAGCAGTTTTCTGGCGTTTGAAATAACCGGCAATACTTGTGACAATAACAGTGAGAAAGACTATTACAGCCGCAATAGATGCCAGTGGTGGACTGTAGACAAACAGCAGTCCTAAATTGAGCAGGGAAAATAAACTCCTGAACAGGATATCTAACTTATCAGCGCCCAATTTGTCGCGAATTTGATTAATTGCATTAACGCGGGACAGCATCTCTCCAGAGGAATACTGGCGGAAGAAAGTAAGTCGCAGTTTGAGCAGCCGATCCCACATGGCACTCTGTAAGCTGAACACGGAATAGATTCCAAACCGGCTCAAGTTAACTCCTTGAGCCAGTCGAAAAACTGCTACACCAAAACTAGCAGCTACTAAGGCCAAAGTGAGTTGAAGCAACAACCCGCGATCGGCATCGGGAATGGCAGTATCAATTAAGATACCTGTTGCTTGGGGAACCACCATACCCGCTAAAGCCGCAGCAATTCCCAACACCACAATACTAAAAATTTCCCGTCCTGTACCGCGCAGAGAATACTGAAACAGCGTTAGCAAATCTATCTTTTTTTCCGGAAAAGGTGGATAAAACATATAGGCATTGGCAGCCAGCAATTTAGCAGTACGATCGCTCAATAAAAGTCGCTGTCCAGTTACCGGGTTGTAAATTTCATAGTTGCGCTTGTTATTTATTAGTAGCGCCACTGGGGTATTATCTGCTTGAAGATAAGCGAGCATTGGGCCACAATCGCCTCGCCACCAACGTTCTGTCAGAAGTACCCGTCGAATTCGCATTTGGGAAGCACGGGCGATCGCCTCCAGTGGCTCCTTTACCCGCTGCATATTTTCCGACTTACCCGCCGGCTTAATCTCAATCCCCATCGCGTGTCCTACGGCTCCTGCGGCTGCTAGGAGGGGATCTCCGATAAAAGTAGCAATAGCTTGTTTGGGCGCAATTAGAGAAACAAAATTCGCCAACGCACCCACAGTTGCAGATTGGTTCAGGCGTTCCCGTTCTTCAAACTGCGCCAGAGTCTCTAATTGAGACTGCTGTTCTAGTTCTTGCAAGCAGCTAAAAAACTGCTGATGGAAGTTGTCTAAAACAGTGAGTTGAGTTTGCCAGGGAGTATGACTCGAAAGTTCAGGGGCGGGTAGCAAAATTCCGCTGAGGTCAAAGACGGAACTCAATTGTCTAAACCAAGCGGTTAGAAGATTGCTGGCAGATGGCAAAGTGGGATCGGGGTCGGGATTGTTATCTAATTCTGAACGCTGGGAATGTAGCAAGGTCGAGTCTGTAACGGGAACTGCCAGAATACATAAAGTGTTGGGACTTTTGAATTTTGATAAATCATCAATATCCGTTGCAAATCCAAACAGGGCTTCACCCGCTTCTGCTGTGAATAAATACCGCCGATTTTCTTGTAAAGTTCCATCTTTAACCGGGCTAACAAACACAGCCACTGAACCCGATTGAATTGTCCAGACTTGTTGCGGATTATCCAGTGGCAATACCTCACCTTGGCCAACAAATTTTGGGGAATTTAAAGCGGTATATTTATTCTTCATTTTCTTGTTCTTCCTCACCTTGAGCCAGTTCAGCGTAGAATCCACCTATTTGAATTAATTCTTCGTGCGTTCCTCGCTCCACTACAACACCGCGATCTAACACGATGATTTCATCGCAGTCTTTAATTGAACTGAGGCGATGTGCCACAATCAAACAACTACAGCCACGTTGCCGCAGGTTATTGTAGATAAACTGTTCGGTTTCTCCATCAAGGGCACTGGTTGCTTCATCCAAAATCAAAATTGAAGGGTTATAAATTAGCGATCGCGCAATTTCTAGCCGTTGGCGTTGTCCGCCACTTAAATTTGCGCCTCCTTCCAATAGTTCGCCGTTATAGCCACCCGGTATCGCTAGAATTACGTCTTGAATTTTGGCATCAATGCAGGCGCGACGAAGTTGGGAATCAGAAACTGTTGTATCCCATAGTGTTAGGTTATCGCGCACGCTTCCTGAAAATAGGAAAACTTCTTGTTCAACAGTAGCCATCGACGTTATTATAACCGAACGGGGAATAGCATTTCTCAGCTTACCATCAAATAAAATCTCGCCCGACCAAGGTTCATAAAGTCCCGCGACTAATTTAGCAACCGTCGATTTTCCAGAGCCACTGCCCCCTACCAACGCCACCCGCCGCCCCGGTTGAATCGTACAGCTAAAGTTTTCGATTAGGGGCCGATTGACTTTTGCATACCCAAAAGTAACGTTACGAAGTTCAATATGTCCTTGCAGACGAATTGTAGAGGCATCAAGGGTAAGAGATGAAGTTTTAGGTTTTTTGTTTTGAGTTGTAAGTTTTGAATTCTGACTTTTGGTATCGATACTGCTTTTTGCAAGTGATGGATCTGTATCATTTGCCAGTACGTCATCTAACCGCATCAGGTTGCCTGCTAAAGTTGGCAGAGTAATACCAAACCCCATCAACTGATTAATGGGTGTCTGAAAGCTTATTAGCAGCGCTTGGAATGCTACCAACATCCCGATGCTTATCTTTCCCTCCATAACTTGCCAACCACCTACTGTCAGCACTAGCGTGGTTGTTAATGCTGTAAGTAAGATAGGTAGGACTTGCAGAATCTCATAGGGTACGGCTATTTTTGTATAGGAATTAACTGATTTGGCGAAATAACCCGACCATCGGGCAAAAAAGTCCGATTCTAGCGCTGAGGCTTTTAAGGTTTCCATGCTTTGAATTCCGGCGATAGCTACCCCCTCCACCTTGCCCAAGTTTTTATCATCCTCCATGAAGGCTTCTTCTAGCCAACCTCCGACTCCTAATAGCGCCACAATGTTTACAACTGCCAACACCAGAGCGATCGCTGTTAGCAGTGGGTTATAAGCAAACATGACCAACAGGTAGATAATTGTCATCACTATGTTGATGATCGTCTCTGCCATACTGCCAGAAATGACCTGGGCCACTTTGTCGTTGAGCTTCACTCTTCCCCCGATTTCACCAGGGAACCGTTGGGTATAAAATCCCACAGGGAGTTTCAACATATGCCAGAAAAATTGACTGGACATACTGGCAGCTAATTTAATTTGCAACTGTCTTAAATAGCGTCGCTGCTGGGAGAACAAAAACGCCTGAATTAGGGCGGTGAGGAGCATTCCCAGCAGCAATGGACGCAGCCAGTCGGTGCGGTCTTCAACGAGAATTTGATCGACAAATACTTGACTGAAAACAGGTAGTACCAGTCCTGGAAATACTAGCAAAAAGCCAAGTAGGACACTGAGCGAAACTGCTCCCACCGAGCTTTGCAAGCGTTGTAGTAGCGATCTCAATACGCTAGACCGTTGTCCCCCCCGCTTGAACTCCGGCCCCGGTTCCATTGCTAGGATAAACCCAATATATGCCTCGTCAAATTCCTGCAAGGAAACCGTGCGCGGTCCGGTTGCTGGGTCGTTGATGTAAACTCGGTCTTTTTCAAAGCCTTCGACTACTAACAAATGGCTGAAATTCCAGAATGCGATCGCGGGTAATCGCATCTTAGCTAGCTGAGAAGTTTGTTTTTTAAATGCTTTTGCCCGCAGGCCGTATTGTCTAGCAGCTTTGACGATGCTGGCAGGTTGGCTGCCGTCACGAGAAACGCCACATTCCTGCCGCAGTTTGGCTAGGGGGACAAATAGTCCGTAATAGCCCAGCATGATGCCTAGTGCTGCTGCCCCGCATTCTACTTCTTCCATTTGCAATACGGTAGGCGTTTTAACACGTTTCTTGGGCTGCTGTTCCATTATTTGACTGAGCCACTGTTTTAACACTGCATTACTCCTCAATGGTTCCTATAAGAGGCAATATATTTATTAATTACTTTCAGAAAAACAAATAAATTCATTGAATTTGAGATAATCGGGTAAAACTTTTCAGTCAGTGTATAGGAATAACTATCTTCTCTTTTGTTTCTCTGGAGAACCTGGAAATTACTTAACTTCTTGTGAAAAAAGGGATAGGCTGTGTACGTGAATTCTCTCTTGACAACTATCCCCTATTCTCGTAAAGTCATTCAGGTCAGATATAGAGAATGAGCCACCTCTATTTTTAGTTGTGAATTATTTAACTTTTTTTGGCGCTGAGTTACAGAATTTCCAGGCGTACCGCGAATAATTCCCCGACACTTAGGCGACCCGCACTGACACTGAAACTCTGGAAAATCTTCATTCTCGATTGTTGCGTAGTCTACGGTTAACTCTTCTCCTGCTGCAATATCCCTGAGCGCGTATATATTGAGTCCTCGGTAGCCTATATTGGGTTCGCAAGAGTGGTTTTGGGGTATCCAGTTGGCTGGGTTTTCGTCCCAAAACATAAAGACTTCTTCACTCAAAGGAACAGCATACTGCCGAAACTCTTCTTGCTCTGATGCACTCCAGTGGGATTGGACATAATCACGGGTAACAATCCTTTTTGGATACTCCTCTCCCTGGAAGATAATTTCCCCAGCTTTCAAATCAGTCACCGCATAAATGCCATAGCCAGAAATAGCATTTCCACATACTTTAAATTTTTTCTGACGGCGTTGGTATCTGGTAATACCTTCCGTTATGATATGTTTGAGAAAGCTTGATGCACCTACCTCGTCATACTTTAAAATGTAGTCAGCCGATGCTTCTGCGCCTCCTTCAAAAAAAATAGAAGGGTTAAAGCTAACTTCAAGAAATAAAATTTCTTTTTGCTCATTTACTCGAAAATCTAGACGAGCATAGCCAGCACCGTTAAAAGCTAAGAAAATATTCTTAGCAGCGTCTCTCAAGCGGAGGTCAAGTTCTGAATCGGAACAAGGAATATTACGCTTTGGGTGATGTTGTCGCACCTTCAAATCGTAGGTTTTAAATTGTTCTCCTTCCGGAAAGACGAACTCTAGAGATTTATACGTTATCGGAGAGCGGCGCTCTTCAGGGTTAGCAGCCACAAGGACTGTAAACTCTCGCCCAGGTATATACTCATCGATTAGAACTTGACCAAAGTTGGCTATGAGTTCAGCCACTTTGCTCTGTAATGCCTCTTTTGTTGTTACATAGGATTGATGGTCAATTCCCAGACTGTCTGATGAGGCTGCTGGTTTAACAAACAGGGGGAATTGCAAGTTTTGACAAGCCCTCTCAACATCAGCTAACGTTTCAGCTTTCACAAATGCTGGTGTGCGTACTCCTGCAATGTAAGCAACGTACTTCATTAACTCCTTGCCTGGATCGTAGAGGTCGAAAGTCGGACCCGTGTAAGGCAAATTAAGCTGCTCCAAGGCAACGATTACATCAATAGAGGGAACATCCCAGTCCAAACATCCCGTACAGAGGTTGACAAAAATATCGTAACCTTGCTTCTTTAAATCTTTAAGCTGACGATAGGTTGTGGCTTTATTGAGAAATACATGGTCTACCTGGTCTTCTGGTAGTAGATGAGAAAGGTTACGTGGCGGTTCGCAGTTTTTGTAGTCTGCTTCTACTGTTGATTGAGAATAGTCAGGTTGTAGAACGCAAATTTTCATGTTGATTTCCTATAGTGTCAGTTTAGTACAAGTATCGTAAAAGATTGGATTAGTTTTGAGTTATTGCGATCGCCTCTCGGATTTTTAAGTGCTATCATCTCAAAGACGGGCAATCGCCTTTTAGATAGAGGAACTGCAAGAAGATAGTGCAGCTATCCCTGAACCTGTTGCGCGAGGACGAGTATGGGGCAACTGGCTTAAGGAGCGATCGCTCTGTGCCTGCTCAAGAGAATTCCTTAGCCGTTCCGCTAAAACTCGTACATGAGGCTCCTTGACAATGGTGTAGTGATCGCCAGAAATTGTATCAATCTTCACTCCACCTTCCGTTAACTGATTCCAACCCGTTGTGGGGTCTGAATTCTCTAACCCAAACGATTCCTCCGCACGAAATACCATAATCTGGTTTGGATAAACAACTGGCGTGTAGGTGCGTTCAGCCTGACGATTTGCCAAAACAACCTCTAGCAGACGGCGAATTTCAACCACTCCAGCATCAGGAAGCACAACGTTAGCAGCCCTCGCCCGCTCCAGCACATAGCCCAACTGCTCATCCGGCGCAAGCGATTGGAGAGCGCTAACCGATACAGCAAGCTCCTTCCCAAAATAACTGCCCAAATCCTTAGCAAACCAAGCTAGTGTGGCAGCAGTATCAACCTCCATCGGTTGACTGTTACGCTGGGGTGCTGAACTATCTATCAGAGCAAGCAACGCCACTTGCTCACCTGACGAATACAACTGTTGAGCCATCTCAAACGCTACCACTCCACCAAATGACCAGCCTCCCAGCAAATACGGACCTTGCGGTTGAATCTCGCAGATTGCCTCGATATAATAACTAGCCATAGCTTCAATCCGGCTCTTTGGCTCCCCTTGCCCATCAATCCCCGACGCTTGCAAACCGTAAAAGGGCTGGTCTTCACCCAGATGACGAGCTAAATCCAGGTAACAAAGCACATTGCCCCCGATGGGATGAACGCAGAAAAAGGGAGGCTTCGTACCATCTGGCTGAATCGGTACTAAAGGAGAACTCAAGAGAGAACCCGTCGCCTGACGCAGAATGCTTGCCAGATGCTCAATCGTCGAACTGGGAAAAAGCGTCGCTAGCGATAACTTCTGCCCAAAATGCTGCTCAATCTCCAGCATCAGGCGTACTGCCGATAGAGAGTCACCGCCCAAGTTAAAGAAGTCGTCTTTCACGCTAATGGGGTGAATACCCAGCACCTTTTCCCAAAGATGAGCCAACTGAAGTTCCCAAGTGTCACGGGGAGCTATAAATGCAGTTGGTTCAATGCGTCTGCTGTCCCTTGGAGTGGGTAGTGCTTTGCGGTCAACTTTCCCATTAGAATTCAGTGGCAGGGACTCCAAGAACGTAAACCCTCCCGGGAGCATATAAGCTGGTAAGCGCTCTTTCAAGTAGGTGCTCAGGCTTTTATCGCATAGCTCTCCGGGAGTCGGTTGCTCGTTTAACACTACCTCTTGCGCGAATAGGCGATTGTAAAATAAGTTGCTCTTTGAGGGAGTCTTGTAGAGAAAAGAATCATATTCAAATTCAAGGCGTTCTCCACTCTGTTTGAGCAAATAGCCTCGAATGTGATAGTCAGGACTTAACTGGTCTTCACTCAACTGAGCGCTACAAACGGCTTCAATTTTGTCTCCAGCCGCCACTTCAATACCCGGATAAAACACTGGAAAATAAACAGGTAGCCAGCTACCGACATAAGCTAGACTGTCAATGACTTCATTCTCAACTGTGTGTAAATTAAGCCATAACAAAAATCCATCAATTTTGCCACTTTGAGTGATGGTAAGGCTTATCTGTCGGTCATATTCTGGATTAGAGACTTGATTGAAATCCAAGTCCTCAAAAACATCTACAGTGGAGATGATGTTTGACTCAGGAAAATTTCGGAAAGATACCCTTAAGGAAATTTTCCCTCCGAGCTGGTTGAAAATCTGCTGAGTGTAATAACCCGATAGTTCCGAAAAGTGAGGCTGACTGGCAAACGTTTCAGGAAGATAAACAGCAGCGATATTAGTCACGCAGCGCTGGGGAATCATCATTCCATCTTCCTTGAGAAACCTTCTGGCATCATTGAGAATCGAAACCGCCCCTTCTGAATTACCGATTACGCCAATCAGTTCTGAAACACACAGATCGACTTTTTCCGGGAGTTGCACTTGGGTGGCATCCCCATAAATTACCGATATTTTGTCTGACAACCCCAGAGATTTCACATAACTGGTTGCCTGTTCGTAAGCTTCAAGTTGCATCTCAATGGCGTAAACTTTCTTAGCGCCATGTTCGGCACAGAATTTCGCCCAAACAACATCCTTACCCGTGCCAATGTCTACAACGACTTTGTCCTTAACAACTTTTTTAAGTGCCACCTCATAACTATGATTTCTCACATGGTCATAGGTCATGGCATAGTACAGGATGGCATCATAAACTCGGTAGTCTCCCGGACAGGGCCATAGTTCTACCTGAGTGTTTTTGGGTTTGGGAACGACATAGGCGACGAGGCGTTGCTTGCCTGATTTTTCTTCGTGAGCCACTACCACACTGTCTTGCACCAATGGATGCTGATTGAGAGTTGCTTCGATTTCCTCCGTTTGGATGCGGAAGCCGCGTACTTTCACTTGGTTATCAATGCGCCCCAGGATTTCGATATTACCGTCGCTCCCGATACGGGCTAAGTCCCCGGTTTTGTAGAGGCGAGAATTTGCTTCATCACTAAAAGGATTGCGGATAAACCGCGCCGCCGTCAATTCGGGACGATTGAGATAGCCTTTTGCTAAACCAAGGCCACCAATATATAATTCGCCCGTCATCCCTTTAGGCACGGGCTTTTTGTTTTCATCCAACAAGTAAATCTGGGTGTTGGCAATGGGACAACCTATAGGTACAGAGTTGACATCCGGCAATTCTTTCCAGATATCTGGTTCGTAAAGCGTGGATGTGATAGTGGTTTCAGTCAGTCCATAGGCATTAAGCCAACGGACGCGATTACCCGCTATTTTCTGCCAACTCATCAATCGCTCTGGTAAAACTTTCTCATTGCCAACTACAACTAGGCGCAGCGTGGGAGGTAATTGCGCCTGTGAACTAGACAAAGCAGATACCCATTCATGCCAGTAAGAAGCAGGGAGGTTGAGAACAGTCAGCTTTTCCCGCTCTATCAGTGCTTGAAACTCTGCAACAGTTGGAGTTACAGAACCAGGACGGAGAACGACAGTACCCCCGCTTAACCAGGTAGGGAATAACTCTTCTGCTGCAACATCGAAACTAATCGAAGCAAACTGTAAAACCCGATCTGTTGTCTGCAAATTATAGTGCTTGGCAATGGAAACACTGTGGTTGGCTAAAGCTTGATGCGGAATCAGAACTCCTTTTGGCTGCCCTGTAGAGCCTGAAGTGTAAATGACATAAGCTAGATTGTCAGATGTCGTGCGGGTGTCAGGGTTCTGCTCGCTGTATTGGGCAATCTCCTCCCAATCAGCATCTAAACACACCACTTTTGCTTCGTGTGGGGGAAATTTTTCTAGCCACCGTTTTTGAGTTAACAGCACTGGTGGTTGAGCATCCTCTAGCATCAAGGACAGTCGCTGTTGCGGGTAGGTTGGATCTAGGGGGATGTAGGCAGCACCCGCTTTGAGAATACCCAACAGTGCGATCGCCATTTCCAAAGAGCGTTCCACACCAATCCCAACCAGAGCTTCTGGTTCCACTCCTAAAGAAATTAGGTAATGCGCTACCTTGTTGGCTCGATGATTTAATTCCCGATAAGTGAGGCTTTCCCCCTCAAAAATCACGGCGATGCTATCAGGCGTTTGTTCTACTTGAAACTCAAATAACTGAGGAATACACAATAGTTGAGGCGTTGATGAATTAATATTATTTGCCATTTGTTCTCTTGGTAGTCGCCGTTAATCCCTGCAATACACTGTTTGTCTAAAGTTGAAAGAAGAGCGCATTAAAGTTTCAAGACTGCATTAAGAGTCTCCATTATGGTTCCCCAACTCCGCCCGCGTCAGTCAGGAAAGTCGGAGCGTTGCGTAAACTTTTATACATTACGAAGATAACTTATGTCTTAAGGGGGATGTCAATCAAAATACCCCTGTAATAAGTAAATCTTCCGTGAATACCTTTTTTGAAGAGAAAATAAATTGAACCATCCGAGGTAACAATACAGTCAAAGCATAAGTTGTATCAGCCTCATACCCCTGATTCCAAAGCTGAAAAATTGGCAGCTTCTTGCGCTAGCGCACAGGATGTCATAAAAGAAGCGATCTGAAGAGCAGCAGCGCTTGCGCTATCGCCTCTAGGACTGCGCTTTTTGCGATCGCTTCCCTTGTTGTCAAGCTTAACCAAAAAACGATTGCCTTTCCTCAAGTAAAAAAGAGGAGGGATGGCACTCGTAGTTTCTACTTCTTTAAGACGATTCCTAAAGTCACTTTCTGAATTTTTCGAGTTAGAGGCTTTTTTTCTAACTTGATGCCCCATATGAGATGAGTGCGATAAGCGGAAAAGGGGGCGATCGCACCCCCCTATCTCCAAACTCCACCAGCCGCGATCGCACCAGAAGGCAATATACCTAGAAACGGGACAGTTTCGGCTGGGAGGAGTTCAACCCATCTTTTTCGTCTGACTCTCTAGGAGTCGAATGAGTACTTCCAGAGATTTGTTTCCGATGGCGGGGAATATACCGATATCCAACAGGGGATGTCCCCTTTCTCCTAAACATGAGTGCTTTGTACCTGAAGCCGCTTGACGATAAGATGGCTGAGATGGGCTGCTTTTATGTACGATACATGGATGACTGGGTGGTGCTTGCTCCCACGCGGCGGGCGCGGCGGCGAGCAATTAAGGCGACGAACCAAGTGTTATGCGATTTTTTTTCATTTTCTGGGTTTCCGTCCGGTTTATGTGCATTGGCTCATTCGTATTTCTTGGCTGTGTAATATGGTCGCAACGTCGCTCCTTTTTGCAATACTGTTTTCAAGATCGCATGATCGAGCAGCTCTCTTTGTTCCTCTGTGAGTGGTTCAGGTCCGTCCACCATCCACGTTTCGGATGTCAAATCTCCTCCTATCAATAACCACGCCACAGGGGTTTGGGCTTTTTTCCATGTGTAATATATCTCTTTTGCTGTGTACTGCCAAAGCATAGCACCGAGTTTCTCGTTAACCCACTCTATGAATTCTATTCCTGACCCTCCGTATCCGAAGTACAGGAAGAAAATTCCTTCTCCGGGCATTATCAGCACCGCTTTTTCCACTACTCCGTGGAAAATATGATGCCCGTTCATCGTCATTGCACACCATGCGTGGACTGTGGCTGTCTGCTTCTTTCCGTTTACTTCGATCGGCAACTTAGTAGTTTTGACGACCGTCGTGCCTATGCGATCGCATCCGTTGAGCACCAATGTTTTTTCACTCCAGGTGGATGTGTTTCCTATGTTGCCTTGGGCATCGATCTGCTGCGCTTGCACTGTGTTTTCTTTTTTTACTTCCATATCTAAGTCCAGCAAGTTCACAGTTTTGTACGTGAGTTCTTGGAACTTGTCGGATGACCACTTATTCGCGTCATCTGCGAAATTCGCATCTTTCACAGCCGTTATATTTAACTGGCTGTGCACGGAACCTTGTGCCTCGGCTGTTATTGTTTTGCTCAGTGTCTTGCCCAGGCTCATCTGGTTGAGAATCTGCACGAACGGGGTGATTTTATCGCTCGTGATATAGTCCCTGTATTGATAGTCGATTTGTGCTATTCCTTTCGTCTTGATGGTGGCTTTTCCCAAAATTTCCGCGTTTTTACGTACCAGGTCGGGAATCTTCCATTGATTTAGGATAAGGTCGGCAAAATCTGGCTTTGTGGTTGACATTTTGCCTGCGTACTTTCTGACCAAGCTTGTAAGCTGTGGGTTTTTGAGGAGGATTTTACCGGATTGCATTTGGTCTCGTTTATCCTTCTGATTTGTGATCGGGACGCTTGATTTTTTAGCATCATTTATGGCTTCTACTATTTAGACGATTCTCGCCGTCTCTTTCTGAATTTTTTGAGTTAGAAGATTTTTGCCAAAGTTGTGTATCTTTCATCGCGTCCGCTGAGTTCAGTTGTTTCCGCCGAAACTGGAGTTCCATAAATTGTGGGCGGCGTAGGTATGGACATAGCCCAATCAAAAAAACGTAGTATTTGCGTCTAACCTGTCCTTTTTCCTTGCTTCTCGGCGCTTGCAAGTAAATAGATTCCTAGCTCCTAGTTGTAGAGCTAATAATTTACTCCTCACAGATGAACCTATATTCTTCCCTCTTGAGAGAATGCTCCTCTAAAAACCTCTTCATTTTCTGCTTTCCATCGGCAATATTTTGAGAGCGAATAGCTACAGAAGCATAAGGTTCTTCATATTTTTCATCTGATGGGATTTCTTTGTCTAGAAGGATTACAAAGAAATCCGGATCTGACGATAACTCTTTAAGCTTTGCTACATCTAGAATATGCTTATGTAATGAGGCATAGCATAGAAAACCGTTGTAGTACAGGCGGGGTAAGCTGTTTTGATTAACAAACGGTTTAATCCTACAAGCAATCAGATACGAATACAGGATTAGGTTGACATCCCGTAAATTAAATTGCCATTTAGATATATAAAAACCACCCATTCTCGCATTAATTTCTAAAATTTTTACTCCCAGTGGTGTATAAATTACGTCAACACAAAAAACACCATATTTTAAGCCAATATTGTGGCAAGATTTCCAGGCTGCATGAATCATATTTTCTTGTTTTTCTCTGTCCAGCAAACTCGGCATAATTTCCGCCATTTCCTTACAGAGAGTAGGCATTGTTGGGCTTTTATCAGTTACATAACCAGCTACTAATTCACCATCAAACATAATGAGATCAACATGATGCTCAGAGCCTTGCAGGTAAGGAGTAGCAATTATCTTATAGTTGAAACTCAAGCCCATACCTGTTTGAGTGGCGGTTTGAATATAGCTTTTATAGTCTTCAAACCTAGCTAATAATTCTTCTTCTGTTTGAATTACCTCTACACCAAAGGAAGTACTTCCAGTATCTAGCTTAATTACTAAAGGATAGGAAAATTGTGGAATATTAAGGACATCTGCAACATTATTTAAAGCCCAAAAATCTACGGCGTTGGAGAATTCTCTACATTCACAAGCTAGTTTATTGGACTCATCAGCTAGAAGTTTTTTATGAGTCAATAATTTGCTTTTAGCGATGCTTGCGCTTTGATAATCGTTGGCTGGTTTACCTAAAAAGCTAGCGACTAAAGAGGACAAAGGTACATTATCTTCCCAAAACGTAACTACGCCGTCCACGCTGATGCAATGATTGCGGACAACTTCCACAATTGCTAGGGCATTTTCAATATCTTTGCTATGGTCGTCAATGTCAATATTGAAAAACTGGCTGCTGTAACTGGCAGCGAAATGTTGAGAATCCCTATCAATTAAAATAATATTGATACCTACTTGATTGGCAAATTCAAAAACATTCAGCTTTGAGTAGCCTCCACCTCCAATCATCAATATATTCCTGCCTTTTAGCATATATTGATAGGAGCGGTACAACATCGTTTCCACCCATTTATCAAGGATGTCAGTCCTGTTGGGAGAATGTTGCACTTCGTATATCTGCAAGGTGGTAATGCAATCGTGATCGTTGACTTCAATTAGAAACGGTTCTAATTGATTATTGTGATTCCTAAAAAAAATATCTAAACCAATGAAATCCGTTTGTTTTTTTTGTTGGGTGACATGGGTTAAATATTGCGTTTCGTAGCCAATAATAGACTCTAGTACCGCTTCACCTAATCGGTTAATTTTTTCAACAAGCTGATTCTTATCCTCGTTTGTCAACTGGAGCAAGTTACACAGATAGTCGATTGAAAAACTCTCGGAAGTATCTCCATTAATGGGTTGGTCAATATAACCTAGATTGCAGATAATCCCAGATGTTTCAACCACATTATTGGGGCGGCGGGTTACAAACACCCTCAGTCTCGCACCCAGGTTACTATTCTCAGTAATGCTTGAATCGATAAATTCCTCCACAAACAGACAATCATTGTCTTGGAGTGAATCCATACATTTCTTAAAGTTTTCAACAGCCCTGTTCAGATTATCTTTTGATTCAATAGTGCATAGTCGGCTTCCCATCCACCTTGTTCCAGAAGGCTTAATCACAAATTTAGAAGTAGGAAATGCCGTCAAATATTTTCGGATTTCATCACTAGAAAGATTTTTGGATAGGGAAATCAATTGAACTTGTGGAGTGATGGGATGATGGCTATATTTCTCCAAAGAAAAGCCAAAAGCCATCGTTTGGGGTACATTTACATTTCTTGCAGCAGCAAGTAAGCGGGTATGCAGTTTGTCATTGGTATATTCTTCCAGTTCTATACCACTTGACATCGGACAGTCCGCCAGTCCTTCATAGAACTGAAATTTTTGAGCCTTCTCTTGGTGGACTGGTTCATAAAAACTGAAACCCGCTTCGGTACAAAAATTACATAAAAAAGTTATCCTCTGAGGAGTTTTGAATTTGGTATGAAAACATTGACCAAATTCATTCATGGTAATCCCTTCAAGGATGTATAATACAGATTTATCCCCTTTTTGAATAACTTTTACCCAAGTCTGTTCAGTTACTATAAAAGCACTTTCAGGTAAAATTCTACTTGCAGCTAACAGTAATGTAAGCCTTTCGTCCGCTAAAGTAAAGAAAACAATACAGGGTTTGCTTTCATCTGATTCTAGTTCCGCCTCAGCTTCCTTAATCGGCTTCAGATTATAAGCTTGGAGAACTGAGTTGAGTGTCTCAAACATATTTGACTATACTTTTATGAAATGACTGTTAGCTAATCAAATCGAGGAACTCTTGGGGATGTTAAAAAGTTGGCTAAAACTCCCTAGATTATTCCAGAGTTGCTAATTCTATTCTTTCGGACTGCCGATGCTATGCTCAAAGCAGTTCTTCAAATCCAAGTTGGCGCTTTCAGTATCACTCTTGACTGTAAGGGGTTGCGAAGGGTCGAATAGGAGTTTGTTCTCGCAAGGGGTTAAGGTTTGGTGGAAAAATTCTTTACAGCGATTTTGCTCATCTGCAACAATAACCCGCGCTGTATGCCCTGTGCGTAAAACATCAGTGCGATCGCACCATTCGTAGGAGAATATTATCAGGATGTCTCCAGGCTGGCACAGAAGCGCGCCCCCACCATTGGGACAAATGCAACCCGTTCCTGCCTCTCCTGGCAGAGCATAGGTTGACCAACGGTTACCGTTGCTGACGTTGACTATCTCCACTTCTTCGAGGGGCAGTATTCCGACTTTCTCCAATAACTCTTGGTCAATGGTGATACTGCCTACATAATCGCGCTTGGCATCGGTCACACGTACTCGATGAAGTTTAGCGTGCATCAGTCTGATTGTAGCCATATTACTCCTTTTGATAGTCATCTTTTTCTGCTTTTATAATGGGCTTGGCCCAGACTCTAGGTGCGCTTCATCTTCGTAAATAATCGCCATATTTCTAACTCCGTCGGATTGTCCAGCTTACTAGTGTGTGACTTATACCCTTCTGCTATTTTCTTCTTCCATGCGAAAAACCAGGGGGGGTATGTGCCGAATCCAGATTAGTCCTACCTAAAGGTTTTTTCATGTAGAAAGATACTGCGGTAAATACCGACTTAATTTCAGTTTTCCAACAGATTGCCAAATACTGCACCGAACACGCGAATTTTGCCGTAAGGCATCGCCAAAAGTCACCTTTGAGATAAGGCAGATTTGAGGAATTTTGCCTCAAACGAACCCTCATCTTTCTCTCCGACATATTCTTGACAAGGGATTGAAAGTGGGAAGAAGATTCAAAGGAGGAGAGCGGGACGGTAGCATACATTTTCCACATCCTTTCCTCATCTCTAGCAATTCCCGCCTCCTCAGCACTGCCAGACAGGAATTCCCCCAACTTCCACTTTCTTCATCAAATTTTGCCAACGCCAAAATCGGTACAGGCTGCCTTTCACACAGCCCCACCTCAACACACCAACAACCATCTCTCCTTACCTCTAACTTCCCATCATTAGTCGCCGCAACCATCACCGACTCAGAGTGCTGCACATCACGCAATTCCTTAATCGCTTCCTCAGCCCCAACACTTTCTACTTCCTCCACCGCAACGGATAACGTCACCGTCTCCCCTGCATCCGCTTCAACTCCCCCATTCCCCTGGGACATTTCCCCAATTGCCGACTCCGTTGCAGTTGGTGGAACAGATTTATCCCTATCCGTCCCCTCCTCCTCGATAAAATATCCCCTCAACTCCTCACGCAGAATCTTCCGCGCCTGGGAGATGCGCTTGCAGACATTCGGGTAGGAAATCTCTTGCTGTTGGGCAATCTCTGGATAAGACAATTCTTGATAAAAGTGCAGTATAAACGTCTCGCGCAAGCGAGGAGGTAAATTGTCAATCGCACGACGAATCACCATCCTTTTCTCGCCAGTCTCCAAAGCAATTTCTGGCGTATCCTCACTCCGTAGCAGTCCGTCCTCCTCAAAAGATGCGTAACCTTCTATATCCTCAACTCGATTCGCCCCCCGACTGCGTTCACGATAAATGTCCACGCACAGATTGCGAGTCAGCGTCGTCAGCCAGGCCTTAAAATTATTAATTTTCCCGGCAAACTTTTGCACCTTTCCCCAAGCCTTGAGCATCGCCCGACTCAAGGCATCTTCAGCATCAGTCAGATTGCCCCCCATCCACTTGATGCAGCAACGGTGAAGATAATCTTGATACTGCTGCCATTGCTGCCAAAACCCTTTCCCTAAATCTTCAGAGCAACCCTGCAAGTATAATGCACTAACTGTTTGAGAATCTGACATAAATCAATAACTGGTAGTGAACCCTATTAAGGACAGATAAGACTTAAATTTTAGAAGGTTTTATCCATACAAGCTCACGCTGATTTGCTCACCAAAGGCGACTTGGTAGAATGCCGCTCAAAAGCCTCCGCGATGATTTCTGACATCAGTTGTGCAAACGGAATACCAGCCAGATGCAAGATAGTGCCAAGAGAGGTTTGGTTTAGGTCGGAGAAGTCAGTCAGAGGCATAGAAGAAATGGCACAGTTAGGATTAACTTCCAGAACAAAAAGCTCTTGAGAATCTTTGTCCATGCGGATATCTACTCGCGCATATCCGTTGCCACCAACCGCACAATACGCACGCTTGCTGAGATCGCAGAGTTTTTCGCTCAAATCCGAAGCTACCGATTGGCAATGGTAAAACGGTTCCGAGGATGACGATGAAGATTCTTCAAGGTGTTCGCCCCAGAAGTTATCGTAAGACCGAAATTGTTCGGTTTCAGGCAAGCTGGAATGAAACACCAATTCAATCGGCGGATAGATTTTGAGGCTTTCCGGTTGTTGGGAATCACCTAGCAGGAAAACTGTAAATTCACGACCGCTGATAAATCGTTCTACAAAGATGCTGTCCGGTGGAAACTGCATCTCGTGTACCCCTTGCAGCAATCGCTGAACCTGTTTACTCACCTGTTCATCGCTTTCAACAACCGACTCTAGTGAAATTCCGATACTGCCATAGCCGAGTGCTGGTTTAACTAATAGAGGTGTGCCAAGACGTTCGCAAACTCCCTGAACGTGACTAGGGTCTGCAATGACTTCGTAGGGAGCCGTAGCTACATCCGCCTCGACAAAGGCACGCTTCATTCTGAGTTTAGATGAGCCAAGATAATCAAAGGTAGAATCTGCACCCGTAAAGAGGATGCCTTTTGCTTCCAGTAGTTTGATGACGCAAGTGCCAGGGAAGTTGGGGTCTTCATCCCCAGCACAATAGTTCAGTACCACTGGAACGTACTCCTTTTTGGAAGAAGCTACCTCCTCAACAACTTCGTGCATATTTTCAAAGGTGATTGACTGCCACTTCCATTTGATGCCGAGTTCTGCAAATACGTCTGCCAGTTCCTGACGAGCTGAAGGAGTATCGTATTCTTCACTAACCAATCCTTGTTCTGTAATACGGTAAGGAATAAATACCCAGACAAATAGCTGATTGCTAGGCACAGGAAATTTTAGCGAAGTTATCATTGTTTTTGTAGTTTTTTGGGTTGACAGTAATATCAGTAAACTTTCAGGCTGCTTTGCTTACCAAGAACGACTTGGCAGAATGCCTAGCAAAAGCCTCCGCGATGATTTCTGACATCACTTGGGCAAACGGGATGCCAGAAAAATGCAGGATAGTTCCAACAGAGGTCTCGTAAGGTTTTTCATTTTCAGCTTCTCTAGAGTCATATTCTTCAGAAATAGGAATAGAAGATAAAGCACAGTTAGGATTCACCTCAAGAACAAACAGTTCTTGGGAAACTTTATCCATTCGCACATCAACTCGTCCATATCCATTGCCACCAACAGCACAGTAGGCACGCTTGCTTAACTCGCAAAGTCTTTCTTGCAATTCGGGAGCAACCAGTTGGTAGTGACAGAGTGGTTCTTGAAGTGAGAGGGAACTTTCTTGTTCATCTTTTTCTCTGTCGTAAGCCAAAAATTGTTCGGTTTCTGGCAAGCTGGAGTGAAACACTCGTTCCATAGGTGGATAGACTTTAAGGTGTTCTGGTTTCTGAGCCGAACCAACAATGAAAACTGTAAACTCAGAACCATTGATAAACCGTTCCACAAAGATGCTGTCCGGTGGGAATTGCATCCCGTGCTGTCCAGAGAGCAAGCGTTGAACTTGTACTCTCACCTGCTCATCGCTGAAAACTACTGAACTTAAGGAAATTCCATGACTCCCATAAGAGGTTGCAGGTTTCGCAATCAGAGGAGTGCCAAGTCGCTTACACACTCCTTCCATGTGGTTGATGTTAGTAATGACTTCATAGGGAGCAGTAGCCACACCTGCATCGACCAAATCACGCTTCATTAAAATTTTGTTGTCACACAGATGGCAAAAGTTAGCATCTGCTCCTGTAAAAATAATGCCTTTTTTTTCCAAGAGTTTCACCAGAGAAAAGCCAGGGTAGCCATCAAGCTCTTCAAATCCATCGCAATAATTTAAGACTAATGGAATGTACTCTTTACTAGAAGCCGCCACATCCTCAACAATTGCGTGCATATTCTCCAAGGTGAGCGGTTGCCACTTCCACGCTATACCAAGCTCTGCAAAGACATCTGCCAGTTCCTGACGATAAGCAGAATGGTCGTAGAATTCGCTAATCATCCCTTGTTCCGTGACGCGGTAGGGAATAAACACCCAGACAAATAGCTTATTGCTAGATACAGGCAATTTCTGAAACATTGATATTTTCTTCATGAATTGGCTGCCCAACTGTGACATAGATTCCTCCTAGTTGAATTAAATCTGTAGGTTAACCACTAACAACGAGGCACTCTTTATCCATCACAAACATGACCTTTGCACGCAAAGCATGAGCCATGCGGTGGGTAATGACAATCACCGTGCATTTCTTGGCAATGCGCTCTAAAGTTGTCATGATTTCCGCTTCCGTCGCGAGGTCTAGTGCTGATGTAGCTTCATCCAGAATTAGACTCACTTTCACTTGGAAGACAGCTAACTGCACCCACTGTTCTCCCATATCTTTCAGCACCTTTGAAAAAGTTGGCTCAGTACGAAATTTGTTGCCGGACGCGGCTATTGCACGCATGCGTCCGCTGTTGAATGCCTTGGCAGCAGTAATATTCTGATTTATCGAGCCATTACCCCCTGTAGATTCAATTTAATCTTTTTGCTAGCCTTAATCCTCAGCTTGTTTTATTTGTCATCTATCTCTAGACATATTTAACATAAGTCTTTGGATAGATGCTTGTCAAGGGAAATCAATAAAATTTGTGTAAAGAAAACGTCATAGAAGGTAAAAATTCAACATTTCCTGGTTTGGGCCTGAGTAACGTAGAAAAAGGTTGAGAAGAAATGCCCCAATTTACATTCACCTCTAGAGCAAATAGTTCTTGAGATAATTGGTACATCCTTATATCCCTCCGTCCATAGGGGATTTACTGATCTAACAATGATGTACGCACTATTCTGTAAATTACGAGCTAAAAAAATAGCCGTAATTTCACGCTCGACGTGCGATCGTACACGCTCTGAACAATATGGTAGTAATTAAGTAGAAGTCCCTTGTGTAGCGTGAAACCCTGATTATAACTGTATCGTTCAAAAGCTATGAAAGTCTATTAATTGCTTCCACAGGTTGTGAAACGGCATCTGATCTCTATAATACTTCCTCTCCCCCGCCTTTGTAAGTCGGAAAAGTCGGATCGTAAAGTCGGAAAAGTCGGATCTTGCATAATCTATCGAGCTCAGGTTCCTACAACTTTAGGGAACTGTGTAGGACTGGTGCAGGACAGCTATCAAAACCAGACAATGCTATGGCTGCGGTGGTGGGACACCGAGGGCAATTTGCTGCTGACAGGTGCAGAACGAGCCTCTAGAACCCAACAAGCACTTTTTGATGCAATTCCTCGGCTGTTGGGAATGGGATTGAATGCAGAGCAAGTGGGATAAGCCCTGGGTTTATCAGTAGAGTTCGTCAGGCAGCATTCCCAACCTTGGTGCAGCTAAATTTGGCTTTCCCGCACAAGAATTGTGGATTCTCAATCTAGCAAACCTTGCAGTGCATCCGGCTATCGCCGTCACTCCCTAAAAAACCCAGGACTCTCGTGGTCAGGGGGTAAATTTTTACCCGACTGTCAAGCTCTGCGAGACAACAACATTTTAGTCGATTGATTGTCAGGTTAGCCAGACAACAACATTTTGCCTTATTATCGAAGTCAGCCTTACACTCGTTTTCAGCCTCAACGGAGCGCAAAAACCAGACAGGCCAGCCTCAACTTTATTGCTTGCATAACGGCTGCTATGCTACAAAATCGCTTCATAAATTTTAGCTACCTGCCAATTTTCTCAGACTTCGTAAACTTGATTTTTTATTCAATTTAGATACTGTAACTTGACTATTAAATCAATTCACTTGTTGTTAAAAAGGCTAAAAAATAGCTAATTTTTGTGCGCCCTAAAGTCAGGCGTTTGCAGTATAAAGTCAGGCGGAAAGCAGTATAAAATCAGTGAGATTACAGGCATTTGCAGGGGCTGCACTTTACCTGCAAATGCCTCTGTAAATATCCTGCAAATGCCTGCAATTTTATGCCAAATTACTGCTTTTTTGTGTCGAGCGTACATTTGCCTGTTGGGACTGGTTATGGCTGTTCTCAATCGGTAGCAAGCAATGGTTTTGTGATCACAAACCTGACTTTTACGTGCAGAAACAAAAATAATGCACCCTTATGAATGGGGCATTCTAGGCGTCAAGAGGCTTAATTTTTACCCGATATTCGACTGTGCCGATTGCTCACATTGCTCCTGCTGTTGTGACAACTTCGTACCAGCACTGGCATCAATTCCTGCCGTCACACCTGGGTAGCGAGCGATCGGCTTGAGCGACAGCTCGATCGCCCATGACGGAGCTCATAGAATCAAACAGGCGATCAGCTACTCATCTCGCGCCGTAGCTTCAGCTATTAAGAAGGATTTTGCGATGGCAACCGACGTGGGTCTTTCTTGCATCCACCGATGTTTTGGCGATCGTCGGCAAGACGCAATTGGAAGAGTTTAAGCAGCTAAAAGGTGAGAGGCGAGCTCACAAAAACGCATAAAAACGCATATTGCCGAAAGTTTTCCTAGGTCTGCCGCTCTTGGATTTTCCCTTGCTGACCACGGAGACACCAGGAGCGATCGGCTTCTTCGGCAGCCCGATCGTTTCTGATTGATTCCCCGGTAAATCGATAGGGAATAAGAAGTTACTATTTCTATAAATGGATAGGCGGGGAAACAACACTTTCCCCCTTTAAAGCTGGAGACTGTTACAGCTCCCTCAGCCTATTCATATACAGCAAATTCCATGTAAATGTGGTACACTACATTCAGTACATCAGCAGAAAAAATGAAAGCTTATTCGCTCGAGT
>NZ_JAUBUJ010000156.1:0-11599 GCF_036705405.1 Microcoleus sp. B13-B6 | reverse complement strand
TCGACTATAACTGGTGTTGGTGTCGGTGTCGGCGGCGTCGGCGGCTCGACTATAACTGGTGTTGGTGTCGGTGTCGGCGGCGTCGGCGGCTCGACTATAACTGGTGTTGGTGTCGGTGTCGGCGGCGTCGGCGGCTCGACTATAACTGGTGTTGGTGTCGGTGTCGGCGGCGTCGGCGGCTCGACTATAACTGGTGTTGGTGTCGGTGTCGGCGGCGTCGGCGGCTCGACTATAACTGGTGTTGGTGTCGGTGTCGGTGTCGGTGTCGGCGGTGTCGGTGCAGTGTCGTTATCTGCGATCGCCACTGTCACCCCTGGAACCCCAATCCCATTATACTTAGCATCAGTGCTACTCACATTGTGAGTGATATTACCGCTGTGCGCCCCTTCCAGAATTGTATCGTCAAAAGCTTTCACCGTAAGGGTTTGAGCGACACCCCAATTTTCCGCAGTGAAAGTCACAGGGGCGAGCGCCTCTATCTCATTACCTGTTGTGAGAGTGATAGTTACAGGGGCGATCGGCTCCGACGTTAATTTGAGCGCATAACTGCCATTCGCACCGCCTTCAGTAGCAGTTGTTGCCGTGGGAGTAATAGAAACACCAGCCGTATCATCGTCTTTATTGCTGAGGCTAACATCCGCTACATCTTTGTTGTTGTAAATCGGATCTGTACTAACAGTAGCCGCCGTGAGAATCTTGTAGCCAATATTGCCGTCAACAATGCTATCGTCAACCCCTGTTACTGTCACCGGCAGCGGTGTATTCCAGTTAGCAGGAGTGAAAGTTAAGCTATTAGTCGAAACTGTTCCTTCTGCAACATTGTCACTGTTCAAACCGATAGTCACATCAGCGATTGGCTTAGTATTCAAAACCACAGTAAAGTTAGCCTTTGTGCCAGATTCACCAGTAGTTAATCCCGCCGTCGGATTCACCGTAATTCCCGGAGTTTCATTGTCACTGTTGGTGACGGTGACATCTTCAGGATCGAGGTTAGTGTAATTAACATCGGTACTCACAGCAGCAGCCGTGACAATTTTGTAAGGTTTAGGGCCATCAGCTACTAAATCGTTAACACCACTCACCGTTATTGTTTGCGGTTGATTGTAGTTAGCAGGAGTGAAAGTTAAGCTATTAGTTGAAACGGTTCCTTCTGCAACATTGTCACTCCTCAAACCGATGGTAACGTCAGCAGTAGGTTGAGCGTTGAGTTTGACTGTAAATTCTGCCTTGCCACCAACTTCACTTGTAGTTAATCCCGATATTGGGTTAACTGTGAAACCGGCAGTGTCATCATTAGTAATAGTTGTGGTAGCAGTAGCAGTGGTAATTGTCGGTGTTACGCCTGGGCTGGTGGGATTTGACAGGGTGACGGCAATAGTTTCGTCCGGTTCAACTAGGGTGTCGCCTAATACATCGAGAGTAATAGTTTTGGATGTTTCATCGGCGGCAAAATTAATGGTGCCAGTAACAGCAGTTGCCCCTGAAGTGCCACCGATGTTGTTGTAATCGCTGATGTTTGTAGCTGTGCCGGCGATCGTATAATTGATGCTACTTGCCCCGCCTGTGTTGCCGCTGCGAGTGGCGGTGAAAGTCAGAGGTTTTGTGCCGCTATTGCCTTCAAGAATGCTGGGAGTACCGGCAGCAATGGCATAAGAAACTGTACCGTTTGCTGCAATAGTTAGTGTTGTTTGAGGGGTTGTACCGGCAATGCCTCCGGTGATTGTGCCAAAGTTGAGGATTGCGGTTTCGGCGTTTTCAGGGAGATTGTCGGGTTTGATAGTAAATGCAACATTCTGGGTGAGAGTAGTAGTGCCGGCGGGGAATGTAACAGTAGTAGGCGAAAAGGTGTAGTCTGAATTTTCGGTGGCTGTGCTGCTGGAGTCGATGACAATTGGTACAATTACATCGGCAAAGGGAGTGCCGCCGCTGATGGTGACGGGAATATTAACTACTGTGTCTGTTGTTCCTTCTGTGCCACTGTAAGTTGCAGTACCAAAATTAACTGTATTGGGTGTATTTAGCAGAATTGAGACATCTTTAGAGGTAAAGTTCGGCGTAGCTAAATCCAACTTGCCGTCAGCATTAAAATCTCCCGCTGCGATCGAACGGGGAATAGTTCCTACACTAAAATTGACTGCAGTACCAAAACTGCCAGTACCATCTCCCAACAAGACTGAGACATTGTTATCTCCGCCGTTAGACGCGGATAAATCGGTTTTGCCGTCGCCATTAAAGTCCCCCGCAACCACAGATTCGGGAGATGATCCGACACTAAAGTTGGTAGCAGTACCAAAATTACCCGTACCATCCCCCAACAAGACTGAAACGTTGTTAGAAGCCGTGTTCGATACGGCAAGATCGAGTTTGCTGTCACCATTAAAGTCGCCTGTAACGACAAAGTGATTCCCTGTCCCCGCGCTAAAGTTAACGGGGGCGCTAAAGTTGCCCGTACCATCTCCTAACAAAACTGAAATATTGTTAGTGGCGCTATTGTTCGAGGTGACTAAATCGAGTTTGCCGTCGCCGTTCAAGTCGGCTGTGGCAATAGTAAGAGATGCTCCTGTATTAATGGTAGCGGGAGTGCTAAAGCTACCGGTATCGTCTCCCAAAAGAATTGAAAGGTTGTTGCCACTCAAAGGGGCTGTGGCTAAATCTAACTTGCTATCTCCATTAAAGTCGCCCGCTGCGATTGATCGAGGATTTATCCCTTGACCTAAGTTGGTAGGATTGCCAAAAGTGCCAGTACCTGTCCCCAGCCGGATGGAAATGAAATTGCCATTAGCGCCACTGAGAGGATTCGCTACAGCTAAATCGAGTTTGCTGTCTCCATTAAAGTCGCGCACTGCAATGGAATTGGGAATCTCGTTACCGGGGTTAAATAAGTTAGTAGCAGTACCAAAGCTGCCCGTACCCGTCCCCAACAATATGGAAATATCTCTGGAGTTGAGGTTGAGCACGGCTAAGTCGGAGAAACCGTCGCCGTTAAAGTCGCCCGTACCAATTGATAAAGGAGTGGCCGTCGGGGCCAAACCCGCACTAAAGTTAGTAGCCGTACTGAAGCTGGAGAGAACGTGGTTGTAAGCCGCCAGCACTTCTGGCCGAAATACTAAAGGTGTGGCAATTTTCCCTGATGTTACTTCTAGGAACCAGTCGCCGCCTTTTGCTGCACTTCCGGTGAGGTTTTGCGAAGCAGCAACACTAGCGCCGGTTAACTCACTCAGGCGTTTGACAAATGCTTTACCTGTCTCGCCTGCTGCTACGTTGCACCCGTACAAAAGAATGTGAGGTCGATTGTTGGGGATTGAGTCGGTTCGTGGCGAAAACCACTGCTGTAGAGAATTCCGATCGCACTCTATATCATCTAAACTAAAGCGAACGTCGGCCAGTTGCAAGCTGCCTGGACTGCCGTGAGAAATGATGTGAATGCTGTCAATATTGGTACGAAGAGCTAAAATTTCAGTAATTTGGTCGATCGCATCTTTATTCCCATCCAAAACGACTACTTCTGTACCCGGTTTTATCCCGGCAATCAAACTTTGATAATCTTCAACTTGAGTGTCGATAAAGGCGATCGCACTTGGTGAAACTTGATTATTTAAATTTGGCATACTGCACCTACTGGGGGTTAAAAAAATACAAAAACTCCGCTATTTCGTGACTGGCGTCCGAAACTATCTATCAATTTTTATTTATAGAGACACACCCTTTCTCCGTACAAACCCGGTGAGTCCTCATCTTTTGTCGTAACCATAACAGTTTTTTTACAGAAAATATGTAAATTTTTCTTAAAAAATACCTGGTTAATTAAAATTTTGATAAAGATATGGAAAATACTTAAGTATTATTACTGTAACGAATGCTAGATTGATTTACCACAAATATTTGTGAAACGTAAGTACAATTGTACAGAAATTTCAAACTCAGCAATTTTGATACATACTTTAGGGTGCGTCAGCAATTAGTCGTGCAGAAAATACACTCTTCTAACGCACCTACGAAACTTGTGACTAGCCCAAGGTCCCATCTATCCCCGCTAAAATCTCATCCGCTTGCCCGCACAAAGCAGCGTGACAGCAACCGTTACTCGCCAACAATCCCCCCCACTGACTCACATCTCCCCGGTTATATTGCAAAGTAGAACCGTCAAAACGAGTAAATCGGCCGCCCGCTTCAGTCAAAATTAATTCCGGCGCCGCTAAATCCCAATCTTTAGGCGCAGACTTTCCCGAAAGCGCAATATAAACATCAGCCTTTTGTTCCACAATAGTTGCAATTTTACAGCCGATACTACCGACAGCTATTTGATTTTGACAAGGCAGTTTTTGTAACAATTGATTAAAGCGATCGCCCCGGTGACTGCGGCTGGTTACTATAGATAAATCTGCCACTATATTTCGCGCCGAAACCTGCAATTTGACCGTAGAACCGTCCCGACTTTCCATAAAAGCACCCGCATCGCGGATTGCGTAATAAATCTTTTGCTGTTCGGGCCAAGCCACAACTGCCAATACCGGTCTTCCCTCGAACGCTAAAGCAATGTGAACGGCAAATTCACCTGTCCTGTCAATAAAATCTCGCGTTCCATCCAAAGGGTCAATAATCCAAACCCAACTTTGACGTAAGGGAATTTGACCGTTTTTTTCTAAATAAGATTTGTAAGTTTCTTCGCTGAGATAGCCAAATTCTGCATTCCCTAAAGCCGACTGCAATTCGTCGAGAATGTAAGAGTTGACAGCGACATCGGCGGCGGTGACGGGGCCATCTTTTTTCTCTTGGATGTCGAGGTTAGGAGTGTTGGAATCCTGCCGATAATAGGATTGTAGGATATCTGATGCACTCCAGGCGATCGATCGGGCAATTTCGCTGATTTCTTCGAGAGTTTTCATGAATTTCTTTTTTTTGAACTGCAGATAAACGCCGATTAACGCAGACTTCTGTAGGGGCGGTGCCCCCGTGCCCGCCCCTTACTCGTTCCCAGGCAGAGCCTGGGAATGCCTACCCGGAGGCTCTGCCTCCTTCTTCCTGTTTACTCGTTCCCAGGCAGAGCCTGGGAATGCCTACCCGGAGGCTCTGCCTCCTTCTTCCTGTTGGCAAAATCAGGCGCAGAGCTTTCCTTTTCCTATTAGTAGAATCGGAGGCAGAGCCTCTAGATATGCGTTACCAGGCAGAGCCTAGTAACGAGAGAACGAGAGAACGAGACATCTTTTATTCTCTTAGTCCGCGTAGGCGGACTTTGTATGTGTAGCAGCGAATTATATTCGCCAGCTTGATAATTACCAATTAATATGAGGATATTTCCATTCATAATAATTAGGAAACACAAAATTAGTAAACGAAACCGAAATACTAACCTCCAATGATTTTACATGATGCCACCAACCAACAGGAATAAAGATAGCTTCTCCCGGTTCCAAAATTACTTCGATGATTTTTGCATCTCTGTAAAGCGGGTATTTCTCATAATCTGGATTTTCGCCGTCCACCTTGCTGAAAACTCCGACGTGATTGTAAAGCAGAGGTGTTTGCTGCGGAGAAATCAATTTAATTAGTTTGCGACCCGACACTTGAGCTAAAATTAAATTAACTGGGTCATGGTGCAGCGGTGTAATCGTGCCTTTCGGGCCGAACCAAAAGAAAACTCTGCCTTTTGTATCCGTTGGATTGAGGTATTCTGGGAATATTTCAATGTCGTTGAATAGGGGTTTAAATTCCTCTCTTTCAAGAGTTTGGTTATTAGCAACCATGTAGTAGTCGTTGCTAGGCCCGCCCTTGACCACCATGTCTACATATTTGCGGAACAAAACAATTTTTTTGTGATTTTCTATCTTAATTTCGTAATTCGGGTCGGAATTGCGGTTGGCTTGAATTTGTACCTCTGCATTGCCGTATTTTTCTTGCAAATACTCCGGCGTCCACAACTGCAACGCTTTCCAGTTGTGCATGATATTGGTAATAATTACTGGAGTATTTTTGGCGTAGTAATTTTCGAGAAAATACTCTCTGGAAAGGCTGCTTTTGCGTTCGATTGTGCCAAACTTGGAAGACAATGCAGCTAATTGATTGTTAATCCTGAGATGCGATTCTAATTTCTGCAATAACTGCACGTAATGGCTACCTGCTTGGAAGTAGGGATGAGAGGATATTTCCCTCACTTCTGCGGTGGCTGTTTCCGCATCTATGCCGGTATTTATTAAGGCTTGAATGATTTCGGCGTCGGGTTGATTTAATAATTTGTTGGCCGCCACCCACTGTTTCATATTGTCGGGGACTTCTTGTTTGCTTGGGGTGAGTAGATTTGGCAAGTTTTGTGTCAGCCATTCTAGGTTAACTTGCTGTTGTTCTGTTAGGGTAATCCGCAAAGGGGGAAGGGTGATAGTTAGGGGTTGGGTGTCAGACATGATTCGGGTATGTTGTTTTGGGACTGTTTGGTTTGGTTTGAGGTTGTTTTACTAATATAGCAATTTTAACGAACCGCGAAGGCGCTAAGGGCGCGAAGGAAGAGAGGGAAGGAGTTGACAATTTTTGTCAAGGTTGTTATTAGGATTTTAACTTAACAGGTGTTGCGAGTTCAAGTTTTCTAGCTGGGAGGGGTTTTCCCCGGATACTTTGGTTAATTTTAATTGAAAATTAACTCTTATTCATCCAGTCGCGGGTTCCGAAGTTTTTGCAGGAATGGGAAGCGATTTTAGCTGCTGCGGTGAGAGTATCTGTAAAGTTGTTATTTTGCAAAATGTAGTGACAGAAAGCGCCGTGAAAGATGTCGCCGGCGCCTAAAGTGTCTGTGGCTTGGATTTGAGGTATTTCTATAGTGCCGTAAGTGCCATTGCTGAGGTATAAAATTGATTTTTCGCCGCGAGTGATGGCAATATGGGAAATTCCTGCTGCTGACAGGTAAGCAAAGACTTGTTCGGAATTGTCGCAGTTGGGCGGATGAAAGTTATCCGAACATACAGCCCATTCAACGAAAGGCAATATTTCCTCTAATCCGGGTTTCCAACTGCCGCCGTCGAGGACAATTGGAATGTTTTTTGACTTGGCAAGTTGAGCAATTTCTTTGCTGGCTGCGATTTGATGTCCGTCAAGCAGTACAATATTAACTGATGTTAAAATATCCGGGTTAATTGTTTGACTGTCAACTTGCGATTTCGTAGCATTGATGGAAATTACCGATCGATCGCCCGTTGCTTCAGTTACAATAATCGAGGAAACTGGCGGCGAGTGCGATCGCCCTGGTGCCAAATCAATTATCCTGACATTATACTCCGCTAAGTCTGCACGAATTAATTGGGCGATCGCGTGAGTGCCCAAAACGCCAGCCCATACCGCCGCATTCCCCAAATAGCTAAAAGTGACCGCAGCATTTGCCGCCGGCCCGCCCGCAGCAATGGTACAATCAGAAGCAACAACTTTCTGATTTTCACCAGGAGGCTTCTCGGCTAAATAAATTAAATCTAAAGTCGCCAATCCCAAAAACAATCCCGTTTTCATATCTTCTTAAATGTGTGGCATGGGCCTGTGGCATGGGCCTGTGGCATGGGCCTGTGGCATGGGCGTCCCGCCCGTGTCCCATCGTTAAAAAATCCCAATCTTAAAATGCAAGCAAATCCCAATACAGGAACACTTTACATCGTAGGAACCCCGATCGGCAACCTCGAAGACATGACCTTTCGCGCCATCCGAATCTTGCAAACAGTAGACTTCATCGCTGCCGAAGATACCCGCCATACAGGCAAACTTTTGCAACATTTCCAAATCAAAACCCCCCAAATCAGCTATCACGAACACAACCAACAGCAGCGACTGCCCGAACTCCTCGACAAACTGCATTTAGGCAAAGATATCGCCCTCGTCACCGATGCCGGAATGCCGGGAATTTCTGACCCCGGATACGAGTTAGTGAAAGCTTGCGCCGATGCTAATATTAACATTATTCCGATTCCCGGCCCGACCGCCTGCATAGTTGGCATAACTGCATCAGGATTACCCACAGAGAGATTTGTATTTGAAGGATTCTTACCCGTGAAAGGTCAAGAACGCCAACAAAGTTTAGAAGCTTTGCAAATAGAATCCCGCACTATAATATTATACGAATCTCCCCACCGATTGCGACAAACTTTACAAGATTTAGCAAATAGTTTGGGAAGCGACAGACAGATTGTGCTGGCAAGAGAATTAACTAAAATGCACGAAGAGTTTTGGCGTGGTAGTATAGAAAGTGCGATCGAGCTTTACACCAATCGCGAACCCCAGGGAGAATTTACCCTCGTAATAGCCGGCATCCAAACAGCCGCCCCAATATTTTCCGAAGACGCCATTAAAGCAGAATTGCAAACATTAATTGCAGAAGGCATAAGTCGTTCCCAAGCCAGCCGCCAGCTAGCGCAACAAACATCCCTCCCCCGCCGCCAAATCTACCAACTCGCCCTCACAATAGGCGACAATGAATCACTAGAACAACCCGTGGATGACTTGTGAATAACTCTCTTCTCTTCTTCTCTGCGCCCTCTGCGCCCTCTGCGGTTAAATAAAAAAAGCTAGATACTCACACTCAGAATTATATGGTACGCGGAAACTACGATCGACAAAAACCATATTTACGCAACCCCCACATCAACAAACCAATCGCCGAAATCTATGCAGACTTAGACGCCTTTAGCTGGGAGATATTTGAAGACCAACCCCACCGCTTCGATACCGTCAGTTTCTACGTCTTGCTTCCCCCACTATTTTACGAAGGGCGTTTCATCAAAGGAATTTACTTCAGCGAAGGAGTCGAACTCATCAACAAACTATTTCCCCAAATTTCATCAGTATTTTTCTCCTTCACCTATTCCCCCGGAATCTCCTACTCCTGGGCCCCCATAGCTGACGCCTACTCCAGTTTATACAAAAACCCACAGCGAGAAAAGTGGTTTCGCGAAACTTATGTCGATCGCGCCCACAAACCAATCATACCACTGCAAGACACCGACTTCATCAACGAATACTTAATTTCCCCGCGCAACGTCCCCGCCAAAGACATCGACTTGCTAGCCGTCGCGCGAATTTCCGAAGAAAAAAATTTGCCAATCATAGCCAAGGCCTTAAAAGTTTACCGCCAAAAATATCCGCAAAAACCGATAAAACTAACAGTAGTCACCGGCCACGAATTTGATGCTAGCAACCTGAAAACTCTCGACGAGTACGCATTAAAAGAATGGCGACAAGTCGAGGAAATTTTAACCAATCCCTCCGACTACATTAACTTAGTGCCCAGAGTTGACTACTACAGCGAAATACCCACATATTATTCGCGAGCCCAAGCATTCGTCCTCGGTTCCCTCCTCGAAGGAAAAAACCGAGGAATTACCGAAGCCATGAGTTGCAACGTACCAGTAATTTGTTTTGAAGAATTTAACCAATACGCCAGAGGAAACTCGCCAGTTTTCCCGGAAGGTGCGGGTCTTTACGCCAAATTTGACCCAGAATCTCTCGCAGATACTATATATACAGTATTGGAAAATCAAACAGAATTCAAACCGCGATATCAGTATTTAAAGCATTGCGGGCGCAAGAACTTTTTCAATACTTGTATAGACAGTTTTCCTTACTACCAGCACAACATTCCAGACTATAAACCCGGAGATGCGATTAACAATTTGTGGCTGGATTTAGCAGTTCAGCAAAATTATCAAGTTAGTTTGAATAGCTTTTTGTACGGAGGTTCACACCTTTCTCACCTGCGCGGGACAAATACGATTCAGCAAAATCTCGGCGAACTCACAAAGTTTATAGTTGAGTAAGATACCCAAAGTAGGGAAACGGCACTGCCTCATTGGTGTCAACTTAAGTCTAAAACACATGAGGAATATCGCTTTCATTCGAGTCCATATCCCCCTAAATCCCCCTTAAAAAGGGGAGTAGGGGTTGACTTTGAGAAGGCTCTTGTCCCCCCCTTATTAAGGGGGGTTAGGGGGGATCTAAGTTTAATGGTCAAACAGCAATCTGTGACTGGGTTTGAACTTAGGTTGACACCAAAGCCGATCGCAATTTGCCTAAAACCGCATAAATTAGTAATTTACGATACAGTAAAAACAGCCATTATGGTATTATAAAATATAGTTAGTTTCAAAGTTGCGACAGACGGGAAACAAGATTTATTTAACTGTTATGAATTCTAGAAATAAGCTGTCATTCAGCAGGAGAAACACAGAATGCACGACTTAAAAGTTGTCATCATCGGTGCGGGAATTGGCGGCTTAACTGCGGGAATTGCCCTCGAACAAGCGGGCTATGAAGTTGAAATTTACGATCGCGTAAAAGAACTGCGCCCCGCAGGAGCCGGCATCTCCCTGTGGTCGAACGGCGTCAAAGTTCTCAACCGCTTGGGCTTAGGCGAAAACATGGCAAAAATCGGCGGTCAAATGGAGCGCATGGAATACCGCACCAAAACCGGCGAACTGCTGAATGACATCGATTTAATGCCGCTAATTCAACAAGTCGGTCAGCGCCCCTATCCCGTTGCCCGCCGCGATTTGCAGAATATGTTGCTAGCAGCTTTTAAGGGAAAACTCAAGCTCGATAGCAAATGTATTGCCGTTGAAGAAGACACCAGCAAAGTAACAGCAATCTTTGAAAACGGAGACAAAGCGCAGGGCGATTTGTTAGTGGCGGCTGACGGCGTGCGATCGATTTTGCGCACGTATATATTGGGCCGCGAAGTAGAGCCGAAATACGGCGGTTATATCAACTGGAACGGGTTAGTACCCGCAGCGGAAGAACTAGCGCCGAAAAACACTTGGGCGATATATGTCGGCGAGCACAAACGGGCGTCAATGATGCCAGTCGCGGGCGATCGATTTTACTTTTTCTTAGATGTTCCCTTGCCCAAAGGTACTCCCGCCAATCCCGACAATTACAAAGCCGAACTTAAAGAACATTTTAAAGGTTGGGCCGAACCCGTGCAATTGCTGATAGATACTTTCGATCCAGCAGCAGTGGCGCGGCCGGAAATTCACGACGTAGGGCCGATCGACAGCTTCGTTCGCGGTAGAGTGGCTTTGCTGGGAGATGCGGCCCACGCCACCTGCCCGGATCTCGGCCAGGGAGGCTGTCAGGCGATGGAAGACGGGCTGGTACTCAGTAACTACCTTTTGAGTACGAATTTGGGCGTAGAATACGCGCTCAAACGTTACGAAACCGAGCGCAAACAGCGGGCGAATGCAGTTGTTGAAAAAGCCCGACAGCGCGCGGAACAAATACACGGTAAAGATCCAGTTGTAACAGAAAAGTGGTATCAACAATTAGCGTATGAACGGCCGACTGATGTCACAGATGCGATCGTCAAAGTCATCTCAGCAGGCCCGCTACACTAATACAAACAGATAATTCCCAGGACACAGCAGTGTTGTGTCCCTACTCATCCCTCATATCATGTCCGATCGATTAACCATAATATCCCGGTTGGGGCGGGTTTTTGAGATTGTCAATTCTTGGCAAGTATTGTTGGTGAGGCGAGCCCCTACGAAAATCGCGGTCGATCGGTTAGAGAGTCGATGGCAGGGTGTCCCCTACCATCTCTCCTACAAAACCGTGCTTGCGACTTTCACCGCACACGGCT
>NZ_JAUBUJ010000155.1:0-11603 GCF_036705405.1 Microcoleus sp. B13-B6 | reverse complement strand
TACTTAGCAGTAGCCAAACAACGACGACCTAAACGAAACAAAAAAATCCAAGCCCTTAAAAAACAACTGCAATATATTAAAAGAAACCTCGCTCATATTGAACAGCTAATCGACTCAGATGCCACCCTACAAAGTCTGACCAAGAAGCAATATAAAACCTTGCTAGTTCTCACAGAAGTCTATCGGCAACAACTTTGGTTATTTGAAAATAAAAAACCGAGTATATCGGACAGAATAGTAAGTTTAAGCCAACCCCACATCCGTCCCATTGTCAGAGGGAAAGCAGGGAAACCTGTAGAGTTTGGAGCCAAACTGTCAGCGAGTTGCTTTGAAGGATATGTATTTTTAGACCGGATAAGTTGGGATAACTTTAATGAATCAGGAGACTTAAAAGCACTCATTTGAAGCATTTAAAATTTACACAGGATACTATCCAGAATCAGTCCACGCAGATCGCATTTATCGAAGCGCGAGAAAATCGAGCTTGGTGTAAAGAAAGAGGAATTAGAATTAGTGGCCCCCCTTTAGGAAGGCCACCAGCAAATGTCAGTAAGGAAACAAAGAAACAAGCCTCAGAAGATGAGAGAATTAGAAATGCGATTGAGGGCAAATTTGGGACTTGCGAAAAAGAAGATTTAGCCTGAATCGGGTGATGACAAAACTTGATAATACTTCGGAAACAGCCATTGCCCAAACTTTTTTAGTAATTAACCTTTCTACCTGGTTAAGACGGGTTTTTTGTGCGTTTTTATGTCACAAACCGAAAATCACACCTATTTATGGTTTAATGATTATTAAAAGCTATAACTGGGCAAGTTATAGTCAACAAAAAGTTATGTCTCCCCGAGCTTGAATTGCCAATCAAGTGCGATGCCTACGGCTGGCTACGCCTACGCGATTTTTCTTAACTTATTCAGCAAGCCCTAAATTAAAATTCATCACTATCACTGTATTGATTGCTATATTTTACGCCATAAACTCAGGAGAGCTTTCCTTCTGCCTCCTGCCTTCTACCTCCTGCCTAAAAACTCCAACTTCTACCTTGGCTGCTTTCATTGAGATGCTCCCTACATATAGCAACCGCCTTGGCGGCGCCGGAGGAGATCGATTGCTGAAACCCTTGCTCTGATTACGTCTGCCTCCTGCCTCCTGCCTTCTACCTCCTGCCTCCTGCTATAGCTTCGCGCTCTGGTGCGATCGGGCGATCGACAAAATTGCTGTAGGGAAACCGCACTACCGTTTCTTGACTGCCGTTTTCTTACCCGCAGTTTTTTTTAAAGTCGCATAAATTTTCAGTAAATACCGATCTACACACTAGCCAAACCCAAAGTTAAAATATACCCAATAAAAAATAGCTCCTCCTAGCTGTTTTTTGGGCCAGCTAAATATCAGGGAGTGCATCTACGTGTCAATAAATAAAATGCTAAAAGGCAGAGCCACTACACCTGCCCCAGGTTTTACCATGATTGAGCTATTGATAATTATTTTAATCATAGGAATATTTAGTGCGATCGTCGCCCCCTCTTGGCTAATGTTTATCAACAACCACCGTTTAAAGGTATCGCTCGATCGAGCTTATTGGGCAATGGAACTTGCACACAGCAACGCCAAACGATCCAAAATTTCATGGCAAGCCAGCTTCAAACAAGTAGGAGAAAATGTACAAATAGCCGTTCACCCAGCCGACATTCCCCCAGGCCAAGTACCAGCCAGTCAATGGAAAAACCTAGAACCGCAAATTCAAATAGATACAAATGAAACAACAGTGCTCCAAGTAAATGAAAACAACGAGCAAAAAACAAACGGCACAATCCGGCGAGTCATGTTCAACCATCGAGGTTGCCCCGTATCTCGAAGCGACCACGACTGCACGCTAACGAGTATAAGAGCCAAAGGAACCCTAACACTATATCATCCCAACTTAAGAAAGAGCCAACGCTGCATCATCATCTCCACTCTTTTAGGACATAAACGCACCTCCCAAAGACAATTAAAACCCAACGAAAACAAAAGATATTGTTACTGACAGGGCGATGAATTATGTTGGGGGTAGGGAAACGGCATTGCCGTGTCCTCAATAGCCGTGTTTTCGAGCGTCAAATTCGAGCGTCAATTCCTGACGCAACATCTCATATCATTTCCGGTTACACTCCTTATGATGTTGACGGTTGACGGGTGACGGTTGACGGTCATTGGTGACAAGTTAAGACTTAATTGCATTTGTCAATCAGTAATATTACTCAAAAAACTGCTTTTTTAGGAGTGGAAAATTCACGATTTGAGAGAAAGTAGGTATAAATATCACCCTCGGCATGATTCCTAAACCGCCCAAATCTCAGTTTTATGCCCAAAATCCGAGTAAATGTTGAGTATAATTGCTGATTGACAAATCCTTTCTTAGCTTAACTTGTTACCAATGGTTGACGGTTGACGGTTGACAGTGAACAGTCAACAGTGAACAGTCAACAGTGAACAGTCAACAGTGAACAGTCAACAGTGAACTCGGATTTACTATTCCGATGCTAACGGATTTGATATCAGATATAATCAACTACTTCTTACTCGGCGCAATCTTCTCAATAGAAATCAACGCCTCCATCACCGACTCCACAATCGGCGCCGCCACCGTACCCCCCGAAGAACCCTCTTTAGGCTCATCAATCACCGCCAGCACCACATACCGAGGAGCCTCCACAGGCATGATCCCCACAAAGCTAGTAATAATCGCCTTGTCAGAATAACCCCCACCAGCATTAGCTTTTTGAGCCGTACCCGTTTTTCCAGCAATCCGATACCCAGGAATTTGTGCAGCTTTCCCCGTACCACCATCAACCACAGTTTCCATCATTTCTAACACCTGCTTAGTAGTTTCCGGCGAAAAAACCTGCTTCGGAACCGGCCTGGGAAGCTTCCAATAAGCTTCACCATCTCTATCAAAAAGTCCCCGCACAACATGAGGAGTCACCAACTTGCCGCCGTTAGCCAAAGCGCCGTTAAGTTGCACCAACTGCATCGGAGTTATCGAAAAACCTTGCCCAAAAGCCGTAGTAGCAACTTCCACCGGAGAGTTAATAAATTGCTCTCGATTTTTAAGCTGACTGGTTACTTCAAAAGGCAAATCTGTTCCCGCAGTTTGTCCGAGTCCGAGTTTTTCTAAAGCTTGATAGTAAAGAGAAGGTTTCATGGTTCTCATGATGTGTACCATCCCCACATTGCTAGAATGTTTCAAAATCTCAGTAACAGTGGAAGGGCCGCGCGCGCCTACGATTTTGTAATCGGAATTTTGGATAGTCCAGGGATTCATGTAAATCCGACCTTCATCGTTAAACACAGTATTAGGTTTCACCGCACCCGCTTCCAGAGCGATCGCCACATTAATCGCTTTAAAAGTCGAACCAGGCTCATAAACATCAGTGACAGCCCAATTTTTATAGCGCGACAAATCGAAATTAAAATATTGATTCGGGTCATAAGAAGGTTCCGCTACCACTGACAGCAATTCCCCGTTACGGGCATCCATCACAATCACTGTGCCCCGCTTCGCATTGTGTTGCTTCATTTTTTCCTTGAGAGCAACTCGCGCAGCCCGCTGCAAGCGACTGTCGATCGTCAATTGCAATTTCAAGTCATCAAGCTGCACAAATCCCGCCGTCAGCCGATCGGGAACCCAATTCCCATTGCTCGACCTGCTAAACTGAATCGACGGCATCGATCGTTCCAACAAATTCTGCTGGCTGTATTCCACCCCGGCTTGTCCCTTCCGTTCCCCGTCCACATAACCGAGGATATCCGCCGCCAACTCCTGCTGCGGGTAAAAACGCTGCTGCTGACGCAGCAACTCCAAGCCATCCACCAGACTCTCTTTAATTTGCATCCCAGCGACGCGATCGGCAACCTCTTGAGGCAGAGACTCCGCAATTGTAATACCGCTTTCGGCAAGATTAAACCTGCGTATCAACTCAGTTTCCGACGTAGTGCCCGGAGTCAGTTCGATCGCCAACATCGGAGCCAATTTAGCAGCAATTTCCGCCTTCGAGTGGTTAAACAACTTCGGGTGAGCGTAGAGCGTGTACACCTGTCTGTCGATCGCCAAAACATTCCCTGCGCGGTCAACTATCGGGCGTCTGGGCACAAACGGCTTCGTTTTGAGAGTTTGCTGCTGAAGAGCCTGTTTACGCAGCGCCGGAGCTCGCGTCACCTGCAAATAAAACAAATTCACAGCCAGCCCCAGCCCCCCCAGCATCAACACCGCCCACACGGCCCACAAACGGAACTTGCTGCGCTTTAAACGCTCCACCGGTCGCCCCCAAGATGCAGCCGTCTGTTGTGGCGATCGGCCGAAACTGCCCGAAGCTCTAGGTTTGGCTGGTTTTTCCCACCCAGTACGCGCGGCGAAGCTATCCCGTAGGGAATCGCCCGCCTGTTTTGTGCGTTTGAAATTCGGCGATCTGTAGCGGTCAAAACGGGGGTCGTAGCTCATGGCATTAAAAATTCAATAGCAAGTTAGAGCGTTTTAGAATTTAGAATTTATAACTTAAATGTTAAAAGAGAAAATTCACGACTTGGGAATTGGCAATCCCTATCAGGGTTTGGATCACACCTACAGTTGCCTTCTGTTTTTTGAAGTGGTGTTAATTATTTTTAACTTTTAACTTCCGGTTGGAAGCAGAAAATCGATCGCGACTTGCAAAAAAGCCAAAAAAGAAATTATATCCTCCAATTCTCAGGCCCTCGGACACTCAGGCCCGGAGGGCGCTCTCCGCTTTGACACAGGTTTAATAGCCCAGCGGTGTTTCCACACCGGCTCGATTCTTGAGAGCGGGCTCAGAATTTGGTGCCGCAACGGGCGATCGGGTTTCAGGGGCCGGCTGCAAGAAAATCGTGTCCCCAGGATTCTGCCGAGCCAAACCGGTTTCGGGATTTTGGGCTTCTTTAGCAAGTTGGTGTTTCAATACTTCGCTAGAAGCACTCAATTGCTGTTCCCGGAGACGCAGAGTTTCCAATTTTTGATACTCCTGACTCCAGCGCTGCTCGCCGTAAACTGTCAAGCCGTAGAGACTCAGAGCACCGCCCAAAAGCATAACTGCTACCACTGAGGAGGCGCGCTGTGCCTGCAGGAGCGATCGCAACCACACTGGCTGCTGCTGGCGATTGGGCAGGACTTTCAGCACCGATGCGGACGATCGAGCAATAGCCTGTTCTTCGGCTGGCGAGTAGTTGGGCAATACCGGCCCTGTCTTCGCCCGCCTAGCTCTGGCAATAGAAGTAACTTTGCTTTTGGCTGGGCCAGCAGCGGGCTTGCGGGTCGATCGGGAGCGGGGAGAATCGGGGGATCTGATAGCAGCGGTCATAGAGTTCACCAATACGTAAAGTGGGGTAGCTTCAGCTTGATTGAGCTTAAGAGTTTTTTTTCAAGGGCGAGCGCCAGTTGTGGCAATCTGGGTTCGATCGGTTATCCTTACCAAGGATACCTCACAAGCCAACCAACCCATCCTACCACTGGTCTCTTTGACTTCAGGATTTGCCAAAAAAAAGAAATCTTTGCTGGTTAGCGATAATCTATGTGAAATTTATTAATAAATGCAGTATTGTAATCAACGAGCGAATCGTTGAGCTATTCGTGCCAGCATTGTTTCTCAAGTACACTATTCCCTTCCTTGCGATGGGTTTTCAATGTTAAGGAGTTTTTATGAACAAGGGATTAATTCGTTTGACTTTGGTCGTGGGCTTGGCAGTAGCCCTCGGCGCCTGCGGAGGAGATACCACCACCCCCAGCTCCCCTAGCCCCTCTCCGGGCGGCACTGGTGGCACTGGCACTACTACTACTCCCCCTGCTTCTTCTGCATCTCCAAAGTCCACTCCTGGGACTGGTGCAACTACTACCCCTGCCCCTTCTCCTAAAAAGTCTCCCTAACTAGGGCGATCCGAGAGTGTTTGCCCAACGAGCCTAGCCTCCAGGTGAAAAATCGTTCGCTCCTCGCATTTTTTCATCTCAGAGGTCTAGGTCTCAAGTTGGGTGTTAGTTGTAGTCTGATGCTTTTACTACTGTTCCGTACATCCCCTTACTGCAGCAAAGTCCGCTTAGCGCTGGGTTACAAGGGCATCCCCTTTGAAGTGGAAAACTTGACCCCCGGCCTGCCGGTTTTGAAACTCAAGTCTCTGACGAGAGGTTTGAAGACAGTGCCCGTGCTGCTGCCTCAACTCGAAGGTCAATCGATTTTAGATTTTAGATTTTAGATTTTAGAGGCGACCCCACGGATAAATGCGGGGGCTTGAGGATTTTCGATTTTCGATTTGGGATTGATTCCACGGATAAATCACGTGGCGGGTACCACCTTTGAAATTCTTGGTCAACCGGAGGCGAGCGCAGACGCGACGAAAATTTTGCACGATCGAGTCTCGTTTTCCTTCCCCGCCGCTGTTGCCCGCAGACGAGAGGAAAGTAAGCTGAGGCTTCGATGATCGAATACAGGCTCGATGAAAGCATCGACATTGCTACTCGATGTGTTTACTGCGAGTTTCGCGCCGCTGCGGGCAAGCAAATCGACCCGTCTGTTTTGAGCCAGTTTAGTGATTCAATTGGCGCCGCGCCACTGCGGTATTAACCCGGCCTCGGCAAAACTCGCTCCAGTTGCGCCTGAGTGCTGCTTTAAACCTATTGCACCGTCGCTGGTAGGATGGTGCTAGTTTCGTAGGCGATGCCTTGAGCATGGCAGATATTGCTTGCTGCTGTCGCCATGCTGAGTCCTTTAGCTTTGATTCCTCAATACCGAGTTAAGCATCCTTCGCCGTTTGAGCGTATTGCCCAAATTCACGGACTTTGTGGGCAAACCCCGCCTCCGAGATGTGAAAGTCTACCGATCGGGCGATTCTCCCTGCCTGAAAATTCCAGGTAAACTATTAACTGCTCCCCAACGCTTACAGGGTTGACCATCCTGCAGTCGCCAATCGACAAGAGTTTAAAAATATCCCTTATCACATATAAAAAAATAAGTCAAGGATATTTGGGAAAAAATATAAATTTTTCAATTTGTTTTAACTACCAGCCGGGAAGTCCCTCGGTATATTTAGAGGGGACACATCTGAGCGCTGCGCGAAGTACCCCGAATAAATTACGCCCGCGTGATGGAAAGAAGCGTCGGGTGGAGGGACGGAAACCGACAATTAGACTTAGCCACTATGAATTAATCTTCGGAAGTATCTTGATTTTCGATGTACTTCCTAAGTGTTGAAATGGTAATCTTTGGTGTGGCATTTTGGACATACACAAACTATACTATGCAAAGGTCGAAAAAAGAAAGTTAAAAAATGCAACTCACTTACAAATACCGCCTCAAACCCACAAAAGCCCAACTAACAACGATGGTGGCTCACCTAGAGCTCTGTCGTCGGCAGTACAACTACCGACTTGGCGATAGATTTAGGTGGTGGTCAGCCACGAGAACACCTATCAACGCCTGCCCCTTGATTGTTTCGATAGTCCCGATTGAGGAAATTTATCAAAATATTCCTTTGACGAGAGTGCAAACTAGGGATGGTAGAAAAAAGGATGAGTCAGGCAATCCTTTGACCAGGAAAGGTGACGTTTTATCGAACATTGAAGGCGGATATGTACAGTGGCAAACCATACAACTGGCTGACCTGAAAAACACAAAAAAGCTATTTCCTGATTATAAAGTGTTGGACTCTCAGGTTTTGCAAGATGTCGTCAACCGAGTGGAAACTTCCTTTTCAAATTTCACGACGCCCGATAAAAATGGCAATCGTAGAGGCAAGCCCAGATTCAAAGGGCTTCATTACTACAAATCTTTCACTTATCCTCAACTAGACAATCTTGATATTGTCAAGGACGAGCAAAATAGGATTTGTATTGACCTCGCAAAAATAGGTCAAGTACCTATGGTTTTCCACCGTCCAATACCAACAAGGTTCACAGTTAAGACGGGAACAGTTATCAGAGAAGCTGATGGGTGGTATATCTCCCTGACGCTAGAAGATAAAACAGTTCCCGTAACGGTTGCAGAAATTCAACCGACGGTCGAAAATACTGTTGGCATCGATCTGGGAATCACTAATTACGTCTATCTTTCCAATGGCGAGAGAGTTGAGAATCCTAGGTTTTTGAGGAAGTCGGCCCAGAAATTGGCAAAACTTCAAGCGAACTTAGCTAATAGAGTCAAGGGTTCTAAGCCTGGGAAGATTATCAAGGACAAGATTTCCAAACTCCATCAGTTTGTAGCTAGAGCTAGATTAGATTTTCAGTTTAAAACTGCACATGAGCTATTCGGTAAATGTGAGGTTTTAGTTGTTGAAGACTTGAGTGTCAAAAATTTAACTAGACGTGCCAAGCCCAAGACTGATGTTGAAAATGGTAATTTGGTTTATTTGCCGAACGGTCAGTCAGCTAAAAGTGGCTTGAATAAATCCATGCTTGATGCTGCTCATGGGCAATTCGCCAGCGTCCTAAAATATGTCGCCTGGAAATTGGGTAAAAGCATTTTGTTTGTCTCTCCAAGAGGAACTTCTCAACATTGCTGGAATTGCCTCAACAAAGTACCGAAAGAATTGTCGGAGCGCTGGCATTCTTGTCAATGCGGAGAATCTTTGGATCGAGATAAAAACTCAGCTAAGCTTATAAAGAGAATTGGTCTAAGTTACGAAAGTGGCGGGGGAACTCCGTCACTCAAAAAAGCCTTTGAAAAAAAGGAAAAAGAAGCCTGCGGTCTAACTGTAGTCAGTTGACCGTCAGGTTCGTTCACTATTTCTATACTTAGATGTTAGCAGTAAAACCCCAGCTCGGCCGTCGGCAAGACAACAGCCTGCTGTGTGTGCAAGGACGCGCGCTGGATCTGCAGCAGTCAAGATCGTGCTAATCAGTGGTAGGATCAGCAATCAAAAATGTATCGAAATGTAAAGTGCAGCGCCGCTCTAGGTTTTGAAAGCCATTTAGTTAAAAGATTGAGGTAAGTAGTTTTATGCCCGCGACCGTCCCCTTTGAACAGATTGACCGCATTGTTTGGAATCAGCACCACGATCCATTTGAAGTGCTAGGCCCTCATGCGATCGAAGAAAATGGCAAAAAAGTCTGGGTCGTCCGAGCTTATCTGCCGAATGCGGATGCGGTATCGGTAGTTTTGCCGGAAGCCAGGGCCGAATACTCGATGAAATCAGAGCATCACCCTCACTTTTTTGAATGTACGATCGACACCCCAGAACTAGCAAACTATCAATTGCGGGTCAAAGAAGGGGAACACGAGCGCTTCATCTACGATCCCTACGCCTTTCGATCGCCCAAACTCACAGAATTCGACCAGCACCTATTCTCAGAAGGCAATCACCACCGGATTTACGAAAAACTCGGGGCGCACCTCACCGAAGTAGGTGGCATCACAGGAGTATATTTTGCCGTTTGGGCCCCGAATGCCCGCAATGTCTCTGTTTTAGGAGATTTCAACTATTGGGACGGCCGCAAACATCAAATGCGGAAATCGCAAAACGGCATCTGGGAATTATTTATTCCGGGACTATCCGTGGGAACTTCCTACAAATACGAAGTGAAAAACCAAGACGGACATCCCTACGAAAAGTCCGATCCTTACGGTTTCCAGCAAGAAGTGCGGCCGAAAACAGCATCAATTGTCACCGACTTAAGCACCTACACTTGGAACGACAGCGCTTGGATCGAAAAGCGGCGGCACACAGACCCACTGACGCAGCCGGTTTCGGTTTACGAATGCCACATCGGTTCTTGGCTGCACGCCGCTACTGACGAACCCGCCGTGCTACCAAATGGGGAAATACAACCCGCCGTGCAGGTTTCGGAACTCAATCCTGGGGCGCGCTTTCTGACTTACCGGGAATTAGCCGATCGGCTGATACCCTACGTCAAAGATTTGGGATTCACCCACATCGAAATGCTGCCCATCGCCGAACATCCTTTCGACGGTTCTTGGGGCTATCAAGTCACCGGTTATTTCGCCCCAACCTCCCGCTACGGCACACCTGAAGATTTCATGTATTTTGTTGACCAGTGCCACGCCAACGGCATTGGCGTACTGGTGGACTGGGTACCGGGACATTTCCCCAAAGACGGCCACGGCTTGGCTTTCTTTGACGGAACTCACTTGTACGAACACGCCGACTCCCGCAAGGGCGAGCACAAAGAGTGGGGAACCCTAGTATTTAACTACGGCCGCAACGAAGTGCGGAATTTCCTAGTATCAAACGCTCTGTTCTGGTTTGACAAGTACCACATCGACGGGATTCGCGTAGATGCCGTAGCCTCGATGCTTTATTTGGATTACTGCCGCGAACCGGGAGAATGGCTGACCAACCAGTACGGGGGCCGGGAAAATATCGAGGCTGCAGATTTTCTGCGTCAGGCGAATCACGTCATTTTTAGCTATTTCCCAGGTGCGCTGTCGATCGCCGAAGAATCTACCTCTTGGCCGATGGTATCTTGGCCGACCTATGTAGGCGGTTTGGGCTTCAACCTGAAGTGGAACATGGGTTGGATGCACGATATGCTCGACTATTACCACATGGACCCGTGGTTCCGCCAGTTCCACCAGAACAACATAACTTTCAGTATGTGGTACAACCACAGCGAGAATTTCATGCTGGCTTTGTCCCACGATGAGGTAGTCCACGGCAAGGCTCACATCATCGGGAAAATGCCAGGAGACGAATGGCAAAAGTTTGCAAACGTGCGGTGTTTGTTTACTTTTATGTTTGCTCATCCCGGCAAGAAAACGATCTTTATGGGGATGGAGTTCGGCCAGTGGCACGAGTGGAACGTTTGGGGGGATTTGCAGTGGCAGTTGCTACAATTCGAGCCGCACCAAAAGTTGAAGCTGTTTTTTAAAGATTTGAACAATTTGTACCGCAGCGAAACGGCACTTTACAGTCAAGATTTTGCTGAGGATGGGTTTGAGTGGATTGATTGCAGTGACAATCGGCACAGCGTCGTGGCCTTTGTGCGCCGAGAGAAGGATGGCGACGAGTTTGTGGTGACGGTGTGCAATTTTACGCCCCAGCCGCACTCTCACTATCGCGTAGGAGTGCCGGAACCAGGTTTCTATACGGAGTTGTTTAACAGCGACGCGCGGGAATATGGCGGTAGCAATATGGGGAATTTGGGGGGCAAGTGGACTGATGAGTGGTGGTTCCACAATAGTGCTTATTCGATCGACTTGTGTTTGCCACCTTTGGGGGTGTTGATTTTAAAGCTCGATCGGGCAAAAACAACAGCCAAATCTCAAGAGTTTTAAGTTGTGAGTCGTGAGAGTTTTGAGTTAAGAATCAAAGCTTTATTAAACCTAAAACTTTGAGGGTATTCAAAAACCCGGTTTCTTGGACAAACCGGGTTTTTTCTGTTTTGTTGTTGTGGCCAAAGAATGAAGTTCTGCAACGGATTCGCTTTCTTCGGATTTAAGGAATTTAATATTAATTCCGGTTGCATCGGAATGATTTAGGATCGTCAATTAAATAATTTCCCTTTTTTCTTGTGGGATGGGCGTCCCGCCCGCCCAGAAAGGTCGGGCGGGGCGCCCATCCCACAACAAACAGGAAAAGGGGATTTTATTTAATTCTCATTACTTAAC